>JANJWE010000149.1 GCA_024709705.1 Flavobacterium sp.
CATTTTAACGAATACGAATGCAAGTGTTGTGGGAAACAAGTAGCAGATGACCCCAGAGGAAAATTAATAGTTCTTACTCCTCAAATCAAAGAAATTAACGAAACCTTACAATACATGTTCTTGAAAAAGAGAGAATTGGAGTTAAGTTAATGATTATTTTTTTTGACACGAAAAGGCACTTTTTAAGTGTCTTTTTTTATTTTCACTTTTTTTTAGTAACAAATTCCACACAAAATAGTCTTATAAAAATTAAAGCGTATCATTTTGGAACAAATTTTAAAAATTTCGAACCTTCATAAACGATTTGGAATCGTTCATGCCGTAAACGATTTATCCTTTGAAATCAATAAGGGAAATGTGTATGGTATATTAGGCCCCAACGGAAGTGGAAAATCAACCACTTTGGGAATTGTTTTAAATGTTGTCAATAAAACATCGGGAAATTACGAATGGTTTGGAGGAACTATGGAAACCCATGAAGCCCTCAAAAAAGTAGGAGCCATAATTGAACGCCCCAACTTTTACCCATACATGACTGCAGAAGAAAATCTAAAAATAGTTTGTAAAATCAAAGGCACACCTCCTGAAAAAATTCTAGAAAAATTAGAATTGGTAGGATTACTGGATCGTAAAGACAGTAAATTCAAAACTTTTTCTTTGGGAATGAAACAGCGTTTGGCTATAGCCTCTGCATTACTCAATGATCCTGAAATACTTATATTGGACGAACCAACCAATGGACTCGACCCACAAGGTATAAGACAAATTAGAGATATTATTAAAATCATTGCTGCTCAAGGCACTACCATACTATTGGCCTCCCATTTATTGGATGAAGTAGAGAAAGTTTGTACTCATGTATTGGTTCTTCGAAAAGGCAAAATGTTATATTCCGGTAAAGTTGATGAAATGATTTCAAACGAAGGTTTTTTTGAACTCCAATCTGAAAATCTCAATCAATTGAAAACGGTTTTAAATCAACATCAATCTATTGATAAAATCAATGAAGAAGAAGGAAAACTAACCGTCTACTTAAAAGAAGCTTTGGAAGCTCAAGATTTAAACAAATATTTAGTTTCTCAGGGCATTTATGTGAGTCATTTAATTAAAAGAAAAAACAGTTTAGAAGAACAATTCTTGGAATTAACCTCAAAAAACTAAACGTTCTCATTTCAAAAGCAAAACACCATGATTCGATTATTGGAAATAGAATTTCAAAAAATTTGGAAAAACAGAGCCAGTAGAGTATTGACTATCGCTTACTTTGTTATTCTATCATTTATAGCTCTCATCGCCTCAATAAAATTTAAAATTGGAAATTTTGAATTGCAAATTGCCGATCAAGGAATTTTTAACTTTCCTTACATTTGGCATTTTAACACCTATATTGCAGCCTTGCTCAAGTTTTTTCTAGCCATTGTTATTGTATCGATGATGGCAAACGAATACAGCTATGGCACTTTAAAACAAAACTTAATTGATGGATTAAGTAAAAAAGAATTCATTCAATCCAAATTTTTAACGGTATTGGCTTTTGCTTTGGGATCTACGATATTTGTTTTTATTATGTCGTTGCTACTCGGATTTTCATTTTCCTCATATACCGAATTTGGTATCGTTTTTTCAGATTTAGAATATCTTTTGGCGTATTTCTTAAAACTAACTGCATTTTTTTCTTTCTGTTTGTTTTTGGGAATATTAGTAAAAAGATCTGCATTTGCTCTAGGCTTTTTATTTGTTTGGAATATTATTGAAGGAATTGCCATAGGCGTTTTAAAATTTAAAATTTTTACAGGTTCTGATAATTACCAATACATTACTCAATTTTTTCCATTAGAGTCGATGTCAAATCTTATTCGGGAACCTTTTAGCAGATTATCAGTTATAAAATCTATAGAAGAAACTATTGGTGGTGAAGCCATTGCTAGAGATTATGGAGTAGGAATTGGTCCATTATTGATTGTTGGAGCTTGGATAGTTATATTTATGTTAATGTCCTATAAAATTCTTCAGAAAAGAGATTTGTAGTATCTTTGCAAACGCTATGAAGTTTGCCCAAAAAACAATACTAATTCTATTACTGCTTGGATTTTATCAAAAAGCAGCCTCACAATATATTACGGTTGATGACAACCGTACTGCACAAGATTTGGTTGAAAATGTATTAATCAACTCAGGTTGTGCCAATGTTTCAAATATTTCGGTTACAGGATGGGCTTTTGGGAGTGGCAATAGCTATGGGTATTTTGCTGCCGGAACCAGTGGTTTTCCTTTTCAAGAAGGTGTTTTACTCACAACCGGTAGAGCAACATCTGCTATTGGTCCCAATACCAGCCTATTAAGTGAAGGCCCAACATCATGGCCCGGTGATCCCGATTTGGAACAGGCAATTAATGAAAATAACACCATAAATGCCACGGTTTTAGAATTCGATTTTGTACCGTTTGCTAATAAAGTGAGTTTTGAATATATTTTTTCATCTGAACAATATTTATCAAACCCGAGTCCCAATCAATGTAATTTTTCGGATGGTTTTGCTTTTTTACTAAAAGAAAACACACCCTCTGGTGTTTATAATAATTTAGCTGTGGTACCGGGCACATCGATACCCGTTAAAATACCAACAGTTCGAGGATCGGGAACCATTTGTCCTCCGGCAAACGAACAATTTTTTGATTCTTTTAACGGCAGTAATCATCCAACAAATTATAACGGTCAAACCCGAATTTTACGAGCAGAAAGTAATGTAACACCCGGTGTTTCCTACCATATCAAATTGGTTATTGCAGATCAAGGTAACAATTTGTACGATTCAGCCATATTTTTAGGTGGAGGAACATTTACAGTAGAAACCGATTTGGGTGTAGACCGATTAGTAGCCACAGGAAACCCACTTTGCGGAAGTGAAACATTAGAACTCAATGCAACAACACCAAATGCGATTGGATACAGATGGTTTCGTAATGGAAATTTACTTACCAATCAAAACCCAACTTTGCAGGTATCAACCTTTGGAATTTATGAAGTTGAAGTTATTTTTTCTGCATCGTGTTCCTCATTTGGTTCAATAACTATTGAATACGTTCCCAACCCACAACCTGTAAATACTACCCTAACACAATGCTCTTCCGGTACAAACGGTATTGCGGTTTTTAATTTGAATGATGCCAATAGTTTGGTTATTGGAGCAAATCAAAATATCAATTCCGTGAGATACTATATTTTAGAATCAGACGCATTGAATAATCAAAATGCGATTCAAAATATTTCCGGATTTCAAAATACAATTGCCAATCAAACCCTTTATACCCGAATAGAAAATAATTTTGGGTGTTCCGGCATTGGACAATTGGTTTTAAGCACATCATCGTCTAGTGTGACATTAGCTCCTTTTACCTTGTGTGATACAATAGGAGACCAAGATGGTATAACTACTTTTAATTTGTTGAACACATTTTCGAGTGCGGTTTTGGCCTT
>JANJWE010000158.1 GCA_024709705.1 Flavobacterium sp.
GGGCATTTCCAAGAACGAATGTTGCATTCTAACGCGAACATATCGAGCATCTGTAATATCTGGTCCACCGGAATTAAAAGGAGTGGCATTGTCATAGGCCAAATCTACCGTTACATCTACATTGTTTGGGAACGATCGGATGGAATTGTATTTTGATTTGGCAGCAACAAAATTACCTAAGGTGAATTGCATGCCCGGAGGTGTACCTGGTCGGGTTAGCGGTTTTACAGGATCCAATTTTTCACTGATAAACAATCCATCAGCAGCAATAAGGAATCCGTTTGCATCTTGAGCGGTTATTTTTTCGGCTAAAAATATAGATTCAGAAATATCGATTCCTTCTGTTTTGCTAATTGCATTGTTTTTGTCGTAATAAAATGAGGTATTAACCAATCCAAATTCAATTTTATCATAAGCTTTTTTGATACTGAATACATTTGTTGAGCGGTGCATGCTTTGATTTAAAAATAAAGCAGTAGGGCCATTCATAGAATAACTTTGGTAAATAAATTCTTTCCCTAATTGGTTTTTTTTAACATAAAGTTGTACGCTACCGGTTATGGTGTCTTGGTACAAAGTAAATAATCCTTCAATTTTTTTGCTGCTTTTTACTTTTTCAGCAATACCGGCTTTGGGTGTTTTTTTTACTTTAGCGGTGTCGGGTTTGGTAACAGCTACTTCATTTTTTTTGCTTTTTGATTTGTAGGTCTGACTTGAGGCACAAGAAATCACGGCAATAGTTAATGAAAGCAACAAAAGCGTTTTGATTAATTTCATAAAGTTGTTTTCGTATTAAGTTTATATGTATTTGTTTGACTTACGAAAATAACCTTTTAAAGTTTAGTTTTGTTTTTTTTAAGTTTTTTTTAAAACTTGATAAAAAAAATCCCGACGTTTCGGTCGGGATTTGATAAGTAAGTTGAAATCGGGTTGTTAAAAACGTTTATTTTACTTTATTCACGATAGCTTTGAAAGCTTCTGGGTGATTCATAGCTAAATCGGCTAAAACTTTACGGTTTAATTCAATACCGTTAGCTTTAACTTTACCTATAAATTGTGAATAACTCATTCCTTCCAATCTTGCACCGGCGTTAATACGCATAATCCATAATGAACGGAAGTTTCTTTTGTTTTGTTTTCTGTCACGGTATGCATATAACATGGCTTTTTCAACCGCATTTTTGGCAACCGTCCAAACGTTTTTACGTCTTCCAAAGAAACCTTTGGCTTGCTTTAATACTTTTTTTCTACGTGCTCTTTTAGCAACAGAATTTACTGATCTTGGCATAATTTTCTTGATTTTTTTGTAGTAGGCGTCCTGAATTAAATCAAAGGAACTTTATGGGCCATACTCCAAGGTTATTAAATTTATTTGTAACCTAAAGAATTTAAGTTGTAGTTATACTACTTCTTAGATGATTCTTAATTGTTCTTTTACACTCTTCATGTCAGTTGAATGAACTAACGCAGAGTGAGTTAACGCTAATTTACGTTTTTTTGACTTTTTGGTCAAGATGTGACTTTTAAAAGCGTGTTTTCTCTTGATTTTTCCAGAACCTGTAACTTTGAATCGTTTTTTAGCACTGGATTTGGTTTTCATTTTAGGCATAATTTCCCAAATTTATTTATGATTTAACTTACTTACTATTTTTAGTCTCTAAGTAGCTAAGTAACTGAACTTAATTTCAGCAACTCAGTTGCATAGTAACTTACTTTTTCTTTTTCGGAGCAATGTACATAATCATCCGTTTTCCTTCTAAAACCGGTAAAGCTTCCACTTTTCCTAGTTCTTCCAAATCTTGTGCTAAACGCAGTAATAGAATTTGACCTTGCTCTTTATAAATGATTGAACGTCCTTTAAAGAATACAAATGCTTTTAATTTGGCTCCTTCTTTTAAGAACTTTTCTGCATTTTTCTTTTTAAATTCATAGTCATGCTCATCGGTTTGCGGTCCGAAACGTATCTCTTTTACCACAATTTGAGTGGATTTGGCTTTGAGCAATTTATCACGCTTCTTTTGCTCGTAAACAAATTTACCGTAATCCATTAACTTACACACCGGTGGCTCAGCATTGGGGGAAATTTCAACTAAATCTACCTCCAATTCTTCAGCTAAACGTAAAGCTTCTGTAATTTTATATACACCTGGCTCGATGTTTTCTCCTACAAGACGAACTTCCGGTACACGAATTAAATTGTTAATTCGATGTGCTGCTTTTTTTTCTACTCTGGGTTGAAAACCCTTGTTGTTTCTAATTGCTATGGCTCTAAATTTTTAAAGTTAAACGTCAAATGTTTTTAATGTTTTGGCAATTTCCTCATTTACAATTTTTGCAAATTCAGTTATTGTTATCGTGCTGTTTCCTTTGCCTTCCTGACCTTGTTTACGAATTGAGATGGTATTGTTTTTCTCTTCTTCCTCTCCTACAATAATCATATACGGAATTTTTTTCACTTCAGCATCTCTGATTTTCTTCCCAATGGTTTCATTGCGGTTGTCAATCAGGCCGCGAATTTCGTGATTTTCTAGCAAAGTTAAAACTTTTTGTGCATAATTTTCATATTTCTCACTCAAAGACAGTATAATAGCTTGTTCCGGCATGAGCCAAAGTGGGAAATTTCCTGCTGTGTGCTCCAGTAGAATTGCAATAAAACGTTCCATAGAACCAAAAGGGGCTCTGTGAATCATAACCGGACGGTGCAACTCATTATCGGCACCTTTATAATTCAAATCAAATCGTTCGGGTAAGTTGTAATCTACTTGTATAGTTCCTAATTGCCATTGTCTACCTAAAGCATCTTTCACCATGAAGTCCAATTTAGGTCCGTAAAATGCGGCTTCTCCATATTCTACAACGGTATTAAGTCCCTTGTCTTTGGCTGCATTTATGATGGCATTTTCGGCTTTTTCCCAATTTTCATCTGAGCCTATGTATTTGTCTCTGTTTTCGGGGTCTCTTAAAGATATTTGAGCTGTAAAATTCTCAAAACCTAACGATCCGAAAACATACAAAACCAAATCTATTACTTTTTTAAACTCACTATCCAATTGATCTGGAGTGCAAAATATATGAGCATCGTCTTGTGTAAATCCTCTTACGCGAGTTAAACCGTGTAATTCGCCACTTTGTTCATAGCGGTATACCGTTCCAAATTCGGCATATCGTTTAGGTAAATCTTTGTAACTCCAAGGACGAGTATTGTATATTTCGCAATGATGCGGACAGTTCATCGGTTTTAATAAAAATTCTTCTCCTTCCGCAGGTGTATGAATAGGTTGAAAACTATCGGCACCATATTTGGCATAGTGACCTGAGGTAACATACAGCTCTTTTTGTCCTATGTGAGGGGTAACTACTTGTTCGTATCCGGCTTTTTTCTGAGCTTTTTTCAAAAATTGCTCCAATCTATCTCTCAAAGCAGCCCCTTTGGGAAGCCATAATGGAAGTCCTTGACCTACACGTTGTGAGAAGGCGAAAAGTTCCAATTCTTTACCTAACTTTCTGTGGTCTCTTCTTTTGGCTTCTTCTAAAAGCTCTAAATACTCAGTTAAATCTTTTTGTTTGGGGAATGAGATGCCATATACTCGAGTGAGTTGTTTGTTTTTTTCATCTCCTCTCCAATATGCTCCGGCTACACTCATGATTTTCATAGCCTTTATCAATCCGGTATGTGGTATATGTCCTCCTCTGCACAAGTCGAAAAAGTTGGAATGATCACAAAAAGTTATGGTTCCGTCTTCAAGATTGGAAATTAATTCGGTTTTATATTCGTTGTTTTTGTAGACTTCAAGTGCTTCAGCTTTTGAAACCGAACGCATTTTGAATTCGTGTTTTTCACGGGCAATTTCCAATACGCGGTCTTCTATTTTTTTGAAATCGGCATCTACAATTTTCTGATCGCCAAAATCAACATCATAGTAAAAACCATTATCAATTGCAGGTCCTAATGTAAGTTTGATTCCTGGATACATTTCTTCCAATGCCTGTGCCATGACGTGTGAAGTAGAGTGCCAAAAGGCCTTTTTTCCTTCTTTATCGTTCCAAGTATAGAGAACCAATGTTCCGTCTGTGGTCAAAGGGGTTTCGGTTTCAACAATTGTTGTATTGAAAGCGGCTGAAATTACATTTCTTGCCAATCCTTCACTAATGCTTTTGGCTACATCCATAGGAGTAGTTCCAACAGCCATTTCCTTTACGGTTCCATCGGGGAGCGTTATCTTTATCATTCTTTTACATTTACGGAATGCAAATATATAGGATTACAAAATCACTTACAAACTATTACCTACTTGAATTTTGAGGAATGCAAACAAGACTTAAACTATTCCTAATTAACTTTAATTTTTATAAAACCTACGCTACCTTTGTACAAAAAAATGAGCATGAAAGTTTTGATTACCGGAGCTACCGGATTAGTAGGAAAGGAATTGGTTGCATTGTTGTTGCAAGAAGGCATAACCGTGCATTACCTCACTACGTCAAAATCTAAATTGGAAGATAAAACACATTACAAGGGGTTTTATTGGAATCCAGGGCAAGGTTATATTGATGATACTTGTTTAGATGGTGTAACTTCAATAATTCATTTGGCCGGTGCTACGGTTTCGAAAAGATGGACCCAAAGTTACAAACAAGAAATTATTGAGAGTAGAACTTTAACCTCACAGTTGTTGTTTAAAACGTTAAAAAACACCCCACATCAAATAAAGCAAATAGTATCTGCTTCGGCAATTGGAATTTATAAAGACAGCTTAACTGAGATTTACACAGAGGAATCTAAAAATTTTGATGATACTTTTTTGAGCAATGTGGTGCAAAAATGGGAAGATCACGTTTCTGTTTTCAAAGTATTGGGTATTCAGGTATGTTTTTTGAGAATAGGTTTAGTGTTATCGTCTCATGGAGGTGCACTTCCTGAAATTATTAAACCTATAAAAATGGGAGTAGGTGCTCCTTTGGGTTCCGGTAAACAGGTTCAATCATGGATTCACATTCAAGATTTAGTAGCCCTCTTTTTATTTGCAGTTCAAAATAATCTATCCGGAGTCTATAATGCAGTAGCTCCCAATCCCGTAACACAAACCGAGTTTACACGAGTTTTTGCTCAAGCCTTAAAAAAACCACTGGTATTACCACGCGTGCCTCGCTGGGTTTTGGCTCTAGTTTTGGGTGAAATGCATCAACTTTTATTTTCGAGTCAGCATGTGAGTTCTGAAAAAACCGAACGAGAAGGATTTAAGTTTCGGTATCGCGATCTAAACAAAGCAGCTGATAATTTGGTATAAAAAAAACTCCCTTTGATGGGAGTTTTCTTTTTTATACTTATTTTGTAGCTGTTACACTTACTTTTAGTTCGATTTCATCGTTTACGAATTTATCTTTCAAATTATCAAAAATTGATTTTGAAGCATAATTCACACCCCATTCTGTTCTATTGATTGTAAACGAATCACTGGTTAAAGTTAATTTGTCACCATCAACAAGTAGTGTGGCCTTGAAAGAAACAGGTTTGGTGATTCCTTTTAAAGTTAAATTTCCATTTACAGTTGTACTTCCATTTTCTGTAACTACAGAAGTGATTTCAAAAGTACCTTCTGGAAATTTTTTGGTATTGAAAAAATGATCGGCATCTTCTTCTTTACCCAAACCTTTTAAGTGTCCTTCTAAATCTTCTTTTCCGTCTCCGGCTGCTAAATCTAAAACGGTAATGGTATTCATGTCAATGGTAAACTTTCCACTTTCTACTTTACCGTTATTTAAAGAGATTTCCCCAGAAGATAAAGAAAGCGTACCGTTGTGTTTTCCTGCAGGTTTTGAACCTACCCATTCGATTACCGAATTTTGGGTATCAACTTTGTATGCAGAACCTGTTTCTGTTGCAGCTGCAGCTTCTGCAGGCTCTGTAGTTTCTTTGGTTTCGTTTTTACAAGATACATTTAAAAATAAGGCTGTTACCAGCAATGAACTCATTACAATTTTTTTCATAATTTTTATAATTTTAAGTTTCAAACAAAAATAGAAAATCAACCTGCCTCAACCTCTTAAAGAAATATTAATTTTTTTGCTGACAATTTGACATTATTCAACATTTGGCAGTACTTTTGCAATCCCAAAACGACACCTCAAATGTTTAAAAAATTTTTTAATACTATGAATCAAGAGAATACAGATAATGTAGAAAAGGAAATTGTTGCAAATGATACGGATGCCGTTCAAAATCAAGAAAATGGTGAAGAAAAGGCAGTTGAAATGACAGCTGAAGAAAGATTGACTGCAGATTTAGCTAAAGAGAAAGATAAATTTTTACGTCTTTTTGCCGAATTTGAAAACTTCAAAAAACGAACAGCTAAAGAACGTATAGATTTATTTAAAACAGCCAATCAAGAGGTTTTACAAGCTATGTTGCCGGTTTTAGATGATTTTGACAGAGCGTTGGTTCAAATTTCTAAGACGGATACTACAGAAGAACAACAATTATTGAAAGGGGTAGAGTTGATTCATGAAAAATTAAAATCTACTTTGGTTTCAAAAGGTTTGGAGCAAGTGGATATTAAAACAGGTGATGATTTTAATGCGGATTTTGCTGAAGCCATTACCCAAATTCCGGCTCCAACTGAGGATTTGAAAGGAAAAATTGTGGATGTAGTAGAAAAAGGATACAAACTTGGCGAAAAGATTATTCGTTTTCCAAAAGTGGTTATAGGACAATAAGCTCTACATTTACCTTCATAAATAAGAAAATCTATCGAATTTGAAACGATGAAAAAAGACTATTACGAAATATTAGGCATTTCAAAAAATGCTTCGGCAGAGGAAATAAAAAAAGCGTATCGCAAAAAAGCGATTGAATTTCATCCGGATAAAAATCCGGGAAATAAAGAAGCGGAAGAGAATTTCAAGAAAGCCGCCGAAGCTTATGAAATTTTGAGTGATCCCGATAAAAAAGCCCG
>JANJWE010000205.1 GCA_024709705.1 Flavobacterium sp.
AAATGAACGAAGACGAAGAATACAGCATCCCAAACGATGACAGCGAAGACTTGAACGAATCAAACCTAGAACAAGGTTTTGAAGACGTTCGCATGTCGGGTGGAAAACATTTTTACGAAAACAACGAGAATCCCGAAGATACCATTACCAAAGTAACCGGTATGTACAAAGATTGGTTTCTCGATTACGCCTCGTATGTAATTTTAGAACGTGCCGTTCCGGCTATCGAAGACGGTTTCAAACCCGTACAACGCCGTATCATGCACTCCATGAAAGAACTAGACGACGGTCGTTACAACAAAGTGGCCAACATCGTGGGGCATACCATGCAATACCATCCGCACGGAGATGCCAGTATTGGCGATGCCATGGTGCAAATAGGTCAGAAAGATTTGCTCATCGATATGCAAGGAAACTGGGGAAATATCCTCACCGGTGATGGTGCCGCAGCTTCCCGTTACATTGAAGCTCGTTTATCTAAGTTGGCCCAAGATATCCTTTTTTCTCCCAAAATTACAGAGTGGGGATTGTCCTATGACGGTCGTCGTGCCGAGCCTATCAATCTTCCGGTTAAATTCCCCTTGTTATTAGCACAAGGAGCCGAGGGAATTGCCGTTGGTTTATCCACCAAAGTTTTGCCACACAACTTCAATGAACTGATAGATTGTTCCATTAAGGTTTTAAAAAACAAACCGTTTACGTTATATCCTGATTTCCCAACAGCCGGTATCGCCGATGTTTCCAACTACAACGACGGGATGCGTGGCGGTCGTGTTCGGGTGCGTGCCAAAATATCGCAATTAGATAAACAAACCTTGGTAATTACACAAATTCCGTTTTCTACCAACACCGGTACGCTCATTGACAGTATATTGAAAGCCAACGAAAAAGGAAAAATTAAAGTCAAAAAGATTGAAGACAATACGGCTGCCGAGGTTGAAATTCTCATCCATCTACCACCGGGAGTTTCACCCGATAAAACCATAGATGCGTTGTATGCGTTTACGGCTTGCGAAACTTCGGTGGCTCCGTTAGGTTGTGTGATAGAAAACCATAAACCCTTGTTTATTGGGGTTTCAGATATGCTGCGAATATCAACCCATCGTACAGTTGATTTGCTCAAACGGGAGTTGGAAATTCAATTGGATGAACTCGAAAACAAATGGCATTTTTCTACCCTGGAGAAAATATTCATTCGCGAAGAAATGTACATTGATTTCAAATTGTACAGCGATAGAGAATCTTTGTATGCCTATATGTACAATCGTTTCGAACCGTTCAAAAAACAATTGGTACGGGAAATAAACGATGACGATTTACAGAAACTAACACAAATCCCAATGATTCGTATCACCCGTTTCGATTCGGATAAAGCCGATGAAGCTATTGCCAAATTGGAAGCCGAGATGGAACAAGTGAAACACCATTTGGCCAATATTATAGAGTATACCATTGATTTCTTTACCAAATTAAAAGAAAAGTACGGGAAAGGGAGAGAACGTCAAACCGAATTGCGAAGCTTTGATACCATTGAAGCCACCAAAGTAGTTTTGCGAAACACCAAATTATACGTTAACAAAGAAGAAGGTTTCATTGGTACCGGACTCAAAAAAGACGAATACGTGGCCGATTGTTCCGATATTGATGATGTAATTGTTTTTCTGCGTGATGGTAAAATGATGGTAACCAAAGTAGATGATAAAAAATTCATTGGTAAAGACATTATTCATGTGGCAGTTTTTGATAAAAACGATAAGCGAACCATATACAATATGATGTATCGCGACGGTAAAAACGGTTCTACTTTTATCAAACGATTTAATGTTTCCGGTGTCACAAGAGATAAGTTTTACGATTTAACACAGGAAAAACCCGGCTCTATGGTTTCCTATTTTTCCGCCAATCCCAATGGTGAAGCAGAAGTCGTAACAATTTTGTTACGTCAAGTAGGAAGCGTGAAAAAACTAAAATGGGATGTAGATTTTGCCGATATTGCCATCAAAGGACGAGCGTCTCGTGGGAATACCGTAACCAAATATCCTATCAAGAAAATTGAATTAAAAGAAAAAGGAATATCTACCTTACGCCCCAGAAAAGTATGGTTTGACGATACCGTTCAACGTCTTAATGTAGATGGAAGAGGGGAATTATTGGGCGAATTTAGACCCAATGACCGCTTGTTGATTATCAACCAATCCGGAAAATTGAAAACCATTATTCCGGAGTTAACCACCCATTTTGACGAAGACATGGTGGTATTGGAAAAATGGAATCCTAAAAAACCGATTTCGGCCATTTATTATGATGGTGAAAAAGAACGGTACTACGTAAAACGATTCTTGGTTGAGAATGAAAACAAAGAAGAAATTTTCATTTCCGAACATGAAAAATCACAATTGGAAATTGTTTCCACCGATTGGCGTCCTATTGCTGAAGTTATTTTCGCAAAAGTAAAAGGCGTACAAAAAGACAATCAAATAATTGATTTGGAACAATTTATAGCAGTTAAAGGAATCAAAGCACTTGGGAACCAATTAACAACCGATAAAGTTAAACAAATCAATTTGTTAGAGCCACTTCCTTTTGAAGAGCCGGAAGAAGAAGCTCCGGAGGAAATGGAAGTTTCCGGAGAAGACAATGTTTCCGATGCGATTCAAACCGAATTGGATGATGACGGACAAATCACATTGAGTCTAGAATAAAACCAAGCCCACGGTTTTAACTGTGGGTACTAAATGTATAACAACAAAAGAAAAGCCCACGATTACCGTGGGCTTTTTAAATTTGGCAATTGGAAATATTAACTCAACGAAAGTTGAAATATAACCGATTCTTTATCGCCATCACCTTCTACATACATAATCAGTTCTGATATTTCATCATTTTTCCCGCTTTTCATTAAAAATTCAACTTCTTTACCCCCGTCATTTACACGAAGGAGTTCTTCAAATTCTTTCGATTTACGATATTTTCCGGCAATAGATTTCATTTCGCTTCTCAAAGAGCTATCGGTGGTGGTGTACATTTTAAACTTTGTAATCTTACCGATAAAGTCCATTATTTTTTGATCTTCTGCCGTCATTTTTTCTTTATGGGCCATTTTCCCAATAAATGAAAACATGCTTTTATTTACCACTACTTTGGTTACGTTTTCAGATTTTTCCAGTTTGTCAAACGATTGTGCTTGAGTCGTAAAAGCTACAAAAGCCAAACATAAGGTTACCATTAATTTTTTCATGATGAGTTGTTTTTTGATTAATAAAAGGAAGACGATTCAACTTTACTTTTGTAACAAACTCACCAGAAATCTTATTTTACACGATTTAAAATTTCTAAAATTTGCATTTCTTTTTTAATTTGTTGGATTAAAAAGTAACCAAAAACAAAGAAAAAACCATAACCACTTATCAGGCAATACAAATAAAATCCGGCACTGAAACTAGCTTTAAAACTGGGCAATAACAAGGTAAACCCAATGAAATAGCTAATGTAAATAATGGGAGTAAAAATAAAATGAATCTTTTTTCGCCATTGGTAAAAGGTTTTCACTTTTCCGGTATATTCCAGGACGGTTAGGTCCGGATGAATGGCTTTTAATTTTTGAGCACTGTTTAGTTCTAAAACAATTCGACTTATTAACATGACAATCATGATACTCAAGCCAAGAGTCAAACCATTCATATGGTGTGCATTAACCCAAAAAAAGTAATAAACTAAAATCAATGTGGTTACAGAAATGATGGCAAGGGTACCATAGTGATTTCGTCTCAGTATTTTGGTGTTTTTCTCAGATTTAGCAATTAAATCTGCTGAATCTAAATTCAATTGGGATTGATTTTGCAAATTCCAAAGGTCTTGTATTTCGTTAAATTCTGTCATTTTTGTACACATTGAGTTAGACTTTTTTTGATGCGATAAATTCGTACCCGAAGCGTTTCTTCGGTAATACCTATAACATGGGCTATTTCATCATAGGGCATTCCTTCCAATACCATTAGGATTATCATTTTACCGGTTTCATCCAATTTGTTAATGCAGGCATACAATTGTTTTAATTTATCTTCGGTTTCCGGATGATACGTTTCGTGGGTTAGTTGCGGAAAATGCTCTGTATGGATTTCTTTTCGAGTGGATTTCTTGCGTAAATAAATCAAACAAGTATTTACCGTAATTCTGAAAATCCAAGTACTGATGCTGGACTCCATTCGAAAGCGATTTAAATTTTCCCAAACTTTAATAAATACTTCTTGCGAAGCATCGGCTGCCAAATCGGCATCACCGTTGAAGTACCCTTTGCAAAGGCGAATTACTTTGGGATAATGCGTCTCGTAAATTTCGTTAAACAGGATTGGATTTTTCACGCTTTACAGGTTTTGTTTTAGGTTTTGAATAAACCATTCCGGTTGATCGTACATCACAAAGTGAGCGGCATTATCGGCATACAAAATTTGCACTGCAGGTAATTTTTCAAATTGGGATTTATATGTTTTTTCAACCGTAGCTTTGTCGGGAAACGTTGCTGCCAGAACTACAACCGGAATTTTAATTTTGGCGACTTCTTCACGCAAATCTAAATTCAACATATCAATGTACCCATACACATAGGTTTTTCTGTCCGATTGCTGCATCATTTGTATAATAGAAGAATGTTTTTCTTTGTTTTTACACATAAACTGAATTTGTTGTGTATTCATGCCTTGAAATGTGACTTCATCCATTTGCAACATCATTTTGCTTTGCGGATTATCATACTGAATTTTTTCGCCATTGTAATTCGGAATCATCAAAGCGGCAGAGCAGGGAAGAGCATCAACAGCAATTACTTTTTTAAACAAATTAGCTTCGGTAGCGGCCAACCAATAACTTAGTGTACCACCTAAACTATGACCAATCAATGTAGGTTTGTTTATTTTTTGGGTTTTGGTGTAAGCAATAATATCTTCTTTAATTGTATTAAACCAAGGCATTTCAATAGGTTTTACACCACCAAATCCGGCAAAAGTAAAAATGTGGCATTCATGCGTTTTTGAAAGTTCTAAAACCGTTTCGTTCCAAAGTTCACCGGTACAACCAAAACCGGGAAATAAAAAAACCGGTTCGCCTTTACCTATTACCTTAACTTGAAATGAATTTTGGGCATAAATAGAAGTTAAAAGCGTACTTACAAGTCCTAAAATAAAAAATGTAACAATTTTCATAATTCGTGATTTTTAAAGTTTTCCTTTGGATTCATCACGATAAAAATTGTTACATCTTTTATTAATTTTTTTTAAGCTTGTCCGTTTTTCTTACGCATTTTCATATTAATAAACTCTACCGCTAATGAAAACGCAATCGCAAAATACAAATAACCTTTAGGAACAGCTCCTACGTGTTGTCCGACTAATTCAGCGTTAGATAAGTGCATACTTTCGGTAATTAACATGAATCCTATTAAAATTAAGAAAGCCAATCCAAGGATTTGAATAGAAGGATTTGCGTTGACAAAATTACCTACCGGAACAGCAAAAAGCATCATTACGCCCACAGAAATAACCACAGCTGTAACCATGATATACAAAGCACCTTCGATACCGCTAGTCATACCTACCGCGGTCAAAATACTATCCACAGAGAAAATTAAGTCGATTAGAAGAATTTGGAAAATAACATTTCCAAACGATTTGGCAGCAGATTTTTTTAAGTCTTTTTCTTCATTCCCTTTGTGATCTACTTTTTCATGAATTTCCTTAGTACTTTTATATATCAAAAACAATCCACCCAAAAAGAGAACCATGGCTTGACCGGTAAAACTTCCGCTAAACCAACCCCAGTCTATAGAAAACCAAGGAGCTTTCATGGCAATTAATAAAGTTATACCAAATAGCATGGCTATACGCATAAACATGGCTAAAAACAATCCAATTCGAGTTGCTTTTTTGCGATTTTCTTCGGGTAATTTTCCCGTTACAATCGAAATAAAAATGATATTGTCTATACCAAGAACAATTTCTAAAAAAGTTAATGTTAAAAGGGCAACCCAGGCATCGGGATTGGCAAATACTTCCATAAAATGATTTGTTAAATGATACTTATACGCAATCAATTCACTTTTGTTACAACGCCTTTTTGTTTGTTGGAGTCGCCTACAAAAGAATATTCAAATGTATAACTTTTTTTGTCTGTGGTTAAGATTTTCATGTGTATGGCTTTTTTTTCTTTCATACTTTTCGGATGCAATTTCTGAAGTACAAATTCGCAATCATTTAGCCATCTAACAGAGGAAGTATCTGTTCTTCCGCGAAAAGTTTCGATTTGCAAAGAATCATTGCGTTCAAAAACAGAGATTTCTTTTTTACCCTCAATTTCTGATTCAAATTGAAATTTACCGGTTTTAAAATCGGAGCAATTGCGTTCTTGTTGGTAGCAGGAAATCAAGAGCAAACTGAGGAATGGGAATACTTTTTTCATATTAATTTTCATTTCCATCAAACAAACTTTTCATGATGATTTTAATTCCCTTAAACATAAGGGTTACAGAAGTTAAACAAATAAAAATACCAACTCCCAAAACAATGTAATGAATCCAAGTGTGCTTGTTCATAAAAGCATTATGAATGAGAACCGGTCCAAGAAACATAAGTGGAATCGCCCCAATGCTGTATTTTAATCCTTTGAAAAGGAGTTCTTTGTTGTCCATTTTTTAAATTCTAGAATTATTTACTGACTACTGCGACCGACTACTGCGACTGAAAACGTTCCACCGCTTTCCGCACACTTCCAAACTTCTCCAACAAAACGCCCGCTTCCTCATAACTCACCGGAATTTCACTCATAATCATACGAATGCCTCGGTCTACCAATTTGTTGTTGCTCAATTGCATATCCACCATTTTGTTGCCTTTTACTTTTCCTAGTTGTATCATCGTGGCCGTTGAAATCATATTCAAGACTAATTTTTGGGCCGTTCCCGCTTTCATTCTTGAACTTCCGGTTACAAATTCCGGGCCAACGACTACTTCAATCGGAAATTGTGAAACGTGTGAGAGTGGACTCCCTTCGTTGCACGTAATACAACCTGTAGGTATGTTATGTTGATTGCATTTTTCCAAACCACCAATCACATAAGGCGTGGTTCCGGAAGCGGCAATGCCAATGACAAAATCGTTTGGATTGATATTGAATTCCGATAAATCTTTCCAAGCTTGTTCCGTATCATCCTCGGCAAATTCAACTGCTTTTCGGATGGCTTTGTCACCACCGGCAATGATTCCCACAACCAAATCAAATGAAACACCAAACGTTGGCGGACATTCCGAAGCATCTACAACCCCTAATCTACCGGAAGTTCCGGCTCCGATGTAAAAAAGTCTTCCGCCGTTTTTCAACTGACTAACCACTTTTTCAACCGTTTTTTCAATTTGAGGCAATGCTTTTTCAACTGCTAGCGGAACCGTTTTATCTTCGTTATTGATGTTTTGTAAAAGTTCCGAAACCGACATCTTTTCCAGATGTTCGTACTTAGAAGATTGTTCGGTGGTTTTAGTAAAAGACATACTATTAATTTTCACTCAAAGATAAGTGAAATTAAAATTCTCGCAAAGTCGCAAAGACGTAAAAAAGTTGCTAAGTTGCTGAGAAAAATAGAAACTGAGGTTTTTATTGATTTTGAAGATAAAATTTAGCGTCATTCTAAAAACCGACAACTGACAACAGACAACCGAAAGATTAATGCGAATGCCCCATTTCCATCACATAAGCCAATAAAAATCCCAAAACAATCATGGTGATTTTGGCTAAATTGAATTTATGCCCTTCATTACTTTCAAAAATAATAGTAGAAGAAATATGGAATAAAATTCCAACTACAATAGCAGAAATTTCTTTGGAATAATGTTGTGCAAAATGCAGTTGTTCCGCCAATAAAGTTCCAAGCGGTGTCATTAACGCAAACGAAAACATGAAAGCAAAAACCATCCATTTGTTCATTTTGGCATTCACAAAAAACAGCGTCAGAATAATAGCAATAGGGAAGTGATGCACCGCAATTCCGTAGGCCAAATTGGTGTTTTCGTGAATCGGAAAACCTTCTAACAACGCATGAATACACAAACTGATAAACAATAACCACGGAATGTGATGCACTTCGTTGTTTTCATCAGTATGCACATGAACGTGACCATGTTCGGCACCTTTGGAGAAAAATTCTAAAATAATTTGGAATAAAATTCCAATCATGATAAAAACACCAACCGGAATACTTGAATGTACAGCTTCGCCCTCATGCACATGATGAGAATCTTCAAATAATTCAGGTAGCAAATGTAAAACGGTTAGCGAAAGTAAAAAAGCACCGCTAAACGCAAGTAAAAGTTTAATGTTTTTCTTTTTTTGTGGTTTTAAAAATAATGCCATCAAAAACCCAAAAATAACAGCCGAAAAAGTAATAATGTATTGCATTATTTAAAGATCAAAATTAAACGTTCAGATTGAGTTTTGTAGAATTTTCGAAGTTTGTAATCCCCAAAAACATCTAATAAGTTTATTTCGGATTCTTCCATCATTTTTTCAAAATCTGCCAATCGTAATGCTTGCACTTTTTCAACAAAATGGAAATCTTTTCCCTGATCTGAAAACGAAATTTCTTTATAAATATGATGGTCTTTTTCATATCGTTTGATATGAAAGTCAATGCCATCCACTGTTTTTGTTTCTTCGGGAATTAGATTTTCCAATACAAAATCTACATTCATAAAATCAATCACCGCAAAACCATATTCTGTTAAGCTGTCGCGAATGGCTTTTAGCGTCGTTAAATTATCCGCATCATCTTCAAAATAGCCAAAGCTGGTAAACAAATTGAAAATGGCATCGTATTTTTCATCAAAAGGGATTCGCATGTCATGCACTTTGAAATGCAATTTTTCATTAGCATAATCGGAAGCTGCTTTGATACTGTTTTCAGATAAATCGGCTCCTGTAACATCATACCCTAGTTGATTTAAATAAATTGAATGTCGCCCTTTTCCGCAGGCCAAATCCAATATTTTGGCTTCTTCCGGTAAGTTTAAATATTCCGTAAGATTATCCATAAACAATTGAGCCTCTGCATAATCTCTATCTTTGTAAAGAATGTGATAGTAAGGTGTATCAAACCAAGAGGCAAACCAATTATCGGTAATTGGAGATGGGTTTTGAGGTATGGGTGGTTTCGATTCTGACATTAATTGGTTAGATGCTTTAAGAACGTGCAAATTTAGTGTATTTTTGCCAAGTTTTACAGTTTTATACAATCATGGAGAAGAATTTTAAGATGGTAGCCAAGACCTTTTTTGGTTTTGAAGAAATTTTAGCGAAAGAAGTGCAACAATTAGGCGGACAAGATGTACAAATCGGAACGCGTGTGGTAACTTTTTACGGCGATAAAGGATTTATGTATAAAGCTAATTTGTCGTTGCGTACAGCACTTAAAATTTTAAAACCCATCAAATCTTTTAAAGTGTTTAATGAGAGGAATTTATACGATGGTGTTTCAAGTATTGATTGGAGTCAGTATATGAACGAAAAGCAGACTTTTGTGGTGGATGTTACGTTGTATTCTGAGGCTTTTAACAACTCCCAATTCGTGGCTTTAAAAACCAAAGATGCGATTGTAGATCAATTTAGAGCTAAAACCGGTGCTCGTCCGAGTATTGATAAAGATTTTCCGGATTTGCGAATACACATTCATTTAGATCGTGATCAATGTACGGTTTCTTTGGATACTTCCGGAGATTCGTTGCATCACAGGGGTTATCGCTCGGCTACGAATATTGCTCCAATTAATGAAGTTTTAGCAGCCGGAATGTTGTTGTTGTCGGGTTGGGAGGGAAAATCTCATTTTTTGGATCCCATGTGCGGAAGCGGAACTATTTTAGCTGAAGCCGCCATGATTGCTTGTAATATTCCCGCGAATATCAACAGAAAAGAGTTTGCTTTTGAAAAATGGAACGATTGGGATAATGATTTATTCGACCAAATTATCGATAGTTTGATGAAAAAAACCAAAGAGTTTCATTATACCATAAAAGGGTACGACAAAGCTCCAAGTGCCGTTCGAAAAGCTCAAGATAACATTCAAAATGCCAATTTGGAAGATTATGTAACCATTGAACAAAAAGACTTTTTTGAAACGGAAAAGCAAACGGAAGGACCCTTACACATGGTTTTCAATCCGCCGTATGGTGAACGTTTAGATATTGATATGGAACGATTTTACAGAGAAATTGGAGATACGTTCAAACAAAGTTATCCTAACACACAAGCCTGGTTTATTACCGCTAATTTAGAAGCATTGAAATTTGTGGGATTAAAACCTTCCCGAAAAATCAAATTATTCAATGGAAAATTGGAAGCGAGATTGTTGAAGTATGATATTTATGAAGGAAGTAAACGAGCGAAGTTTCAGAATAGAGAAGAGTTTTAGAAGTTAAAGTTCTAAAAGATTTTGAATTTGATATTTAAATGTTGGAATTGTTTCAAAAATGGTTTCCCAAACAAAATTTAAATCAACAGAAAAATATTCGTGAACAATGAAATTTCTCATCGACTTTGCACCTCGCCAGTCAATTTCTGAATTTTGCAATTTGAATTCTTCATCAATTTGAGCTACAGCTTCACCAATAACAATAAAGTTCTTCAAAACGGCATCTTGTTTGAGCCAATCGGATA
>JANJWE010000209.1 GCA_024709705.1 Flavobacterium sp.
TCCAAGGTGACAAATACACTGCTAAAGGTGATGAAATCATCAAAACAATTGAAAAATATAAAGCAGATATGAAAGCTGCATTAGGTAGTAACAAAAAATATGCTTCAATTGTTAAAGAGATTGAACAAAAGTTTGATTTACAAGATGTAACTAACAAAGATGGTATAAAAATTAAATTTTTAGATTATCATTTTAAAGGTTTTCCTTCTATTTCTTCTTTAGCTAAATTGTCAGCATGGCAAAATGATGTTAAGAAGGCAGAAACGAATGTTTATAACGTTTCTTTAGGAAATGCTGCTGAAGCTACTGCATCATACAGTAAATATCAAGCTATTGTTGTTCTTGATAAAAATGCCTATTTTCAAGGAGAAACAGTTACCGGTAAAGTAGTATTAGGTCGTTATGATGAAAATACGACACCTTCAAAGTTTATTGGTCCTGGAAAAATAGAAAACGGTCAAGCTGTAATTTCCTTGACAGCCGGTGCTGTTGGTGAACAAAATATTAATGGACAATTTGTTTTCTTAGAAGATGGAAAAGAGATTCCATTAAAATTCGAAGGTAAATATGTAGTTGTTCCACAGCCAAAAGAGGCTACTATTTCAGCTGATAAAATGAATGTTGTGTATCGTGGTGTTGTGAATCCAATGACAATTTCTTTTGCTGGTGTTTCTGATACAGACGTATCTGCTCAAGCACCCGGTTTAACAAAAGGCAGTGGTCCAGGTAAATACAATATGAGTCCAGGACAGGGTACAGAAGCAGTTATTAATGTTACCGCTAAATTACCAGGTGGTAAAACTGCAAACTCTAAAAAAGTATTTCGTATCAAAGGTATCCCTGCTCCGGTTGGAACCATTGGTGGTGAAATGTATGGAGCCAAAGGTCAAAAATCTCGTTTAGCGGTTTCTCAAATTGGTGCCAAACTTCCAGATTTTGATTTTGATGTTAATTTAACGGTTACCGGATTTACTTTTAAAGCTCCCGGACAAGCAGCGGTTATTGTAAATGGAAATAGAGTAAACTCTCAATGTGAAGCAGCTATGGCTAGAGCATCTAGAGGTGACGCTATTACTATTACTGATATCAAAGTAAAATTAGAAGGCTCGAATATTATGTTACCTAAAACGGCTCCGGTAGTATTCGAAATACAATAATAAAAATAGAATAGCGTTTATTCTTTATAACCTACAAATAATATCATGAAGTTAAAAGCAATAGTTTTTGGAATCTCAGTCTTAAGCATGACTTTTGCAGCTCAAGCTCAATCAAATTTGCTTAATGCCAAAACACCTGAACAAATTGGTATCAAGACTGCAGCTCAAATGGAATCTGACAATGACAAACCTTTACAATATGGGTATGTTCATGACAGAGATGTATTAATGGGTAAAATGGTTTGGGAAATCATCGATTTAGATGAGAGAATTAATTTCCCTCTTTACTTCCCAGTAGATACAGCCAATATTGGTAAAGACAGAAGATCATTATTTGATGTTTTGATTAAAGAAATCAAAGCCGGTAGAATAACAGAAGTTTATTATGATGATTATTTCAATAGAAAAAAATCATTACAAGATATGAAATCTTCTTTTACTTATGTTGATACTACTGATGCCGGTAGAGAAGAAATAAATACCTATTATGATGATTATAAATCCGGGCGAAAAGTTTTAGATGCTCAATATATCGACAAAAGAGAATTAAGTTCTATTGATGTTTCTGGATATAAAATAAAAGGATATTGGTATTTTGACAAACGTCAAGGTGAAATGAAGTATCGTTTGTTAGGAATTTGCCCTGTTGCACCGGAAGCTAGAGAAATAGGTGCTGAAAATCCAGATGTTATTGAGTTGTTTTGGGTGTATTTCCCTGCTGTTAGAGATGTGCTTCACGAATGGAAAGCCTTTAACAACAAAAATTCAGCTATGCCTATTACTTTTGACCATTTGTTGAATTCACGTCGTTTTAGTGGGGTGATTTACAAAGAAGAAAACGTTTACGGCGATAGACAAATTGCTGAATACATGAAGGATAATGCTCTAAACCAACTTCTAGAATCTGAGAGAGTAAAAGAAAAGATTCGTGATTTTGAACAAGATATGTGGAATTACTAATTACAATGAATTTAATAGTAAAAACTCTTACCGCCTAGGTAAGAGTTTTTTATTTTTGTACTATGATAGATTATTTAATAGTTGGCTCGGGTTTGGGTGGAATCGCATTTGCAGAATGGGCTCTGCAAAATGGAAAAACCATTCATGTTTTTGAAAATAAATCGCAAAATTCTTCTGTTATTGCTGGGGGATTATACAATCCGGTTATTCTCAAACGGTTTAGTGAAGTTTGGAAATCTCAAGAACAAATAGATCTTGCTCTACCTTTTTACAGGGCTCTTGAACAAAAGTTACTATGTGTTTTAGATTATAAAATCCCAATATATCGAAAACTTTTCTCGGTAGAAGAGCAAAATAATTGGTGTGTAGCTTCAGACAATCCCAGTTTGAAACCCTTTTTAAATTCTTCAATTCTTTACAAGAAATACAACGGAATCAATGCACCCTTCGGTTATGGTAAAGTTTTACAATCGGGTTATGTTGATACCTCTGTTTTAGTAAATTCCTATCATTCCTATTTAAAATCTTTCAAACTTCTTTTTGAAGAAACTTTTGATTATTCCCAATTAGAATTTTCAAATGATTTTGTAACCTATAAATCTCAAAATTATAAGCACGTACTATTTGCAGAGGGTTTTGGATTGCATGCGAATCCATTTTTTTCTCAATTACCACTAGATGGGACAAAAGGGGAATTATTGCTCATTAAATGTCCTAATTTGAATTTAGACGTTATCATCAAGTCTTCTGTCTTTATCCTACCTTTAGGAAATGATGTATATAAAGTTGGAGCGACATACAATTGGCAAGATAAGTCAGCAAAGCCTACAGAGCAAGGGAAACAAGAATTACTAACCAATTTAAAATCTGTTTTAAATTTAGATTTTGAAATAGTTGCTCATTTAGCCGGGGTAAGACCAACGGTTAAAGACCGACGGCCTTTGGTGGGATCTCATCCTAAATTTAACCGGCTTCACGTTTTAAATGGTTTGGGAACCAGAGGGGTTATGTTGGCTCCTTATGTAGCAAAAGCACTATTTGAATCTATAGAAAATGAAACACCTCTCGATGTAAATCTCGATATTCGTCGTTTTAAAAAGTTAAAATGGGATTAATTCTGATTTGCTTTCCAATTTTTATCAAAATGAATAAACATATTAATCCAAATATTACGTGATAAACGTAAAATTATGGGGAAAGTCAAAAGTAAGGTCCCCAATATCGCAAAAAAGGAATAAATTAAACCTAAACCCAGAAAGACATTTGAAATGATAAAAGCAGCTACACCAAAGGCTATGCTTACCGCATAACTCACATACATGGCTCCGTAAAAAAAGGAAGGTTCCATTTTGTATCGTGTCCCACAATGACCACATGTTTCATGCATATCGAATACTTTACCCATTTTATACGGATTTTTTTCTTTATACATACTTTCTTCTTGGCATTTAGGACAACTTCCTGTTAAAATGCTATAGAGTTTGGATCCTTTTTTTAACATTTGCAAAAATTTTATACAAAGGTATCTTTTTCAAAGATTACACAATGTAACATTAGTCACAAAATTATGCTGAATATACACAATTTATCGGTTTCCTTTG
>JANJWE010000236.1 GCA_024709705.1 Flavobacterium sp.
GAGGCACTAAACGACATCAATTACAACTACATTACAGTTCCCGCATTGGCCAAATTTTATTTGATATCCAATAAACTAAGCTTGGAGGCCGGTCCGCAATTCTCATTTTTGATTGACGACAATGTTAGAGATCAATTTGAAACCAAATCATTCGACTTTGGTGCTGTTGGAGGATTAGGATTTCAAATTACAGAAAATATTTTTGCTCAAGCTCGCTATGTCGTAGGACTTACCGATACCAGTAGCGATGCCGAAATTAAAAACAGAGTTATTCAAGTTTCTCTCGGATATCGTTTCTAAACGTACTTAAAGTATAATCTAAGCCTTCTACAAAGAAGGCTTTTTTTTCGGCTTTACGTAAGAGTTACAAGTTATTTCCTATTTTTACGAAAACAAATAGAATATGAAAATAGCTATTATTAATGGCCCCAATCTGAATCTTTTAGGAACTCGTGAACCCGAAGTTTACGGCAGCACTTCATTTGACAACTACTTTAAAGAACTCCAAGAAAAATTCCCAAACATTGAATTGAGTTATTTTCAAAGCAATATAGAAGGTGAAATCATCTCCAAAATTCAAGAGGTTGGTTTTTCATACCACGGCATTGTTCTCAATGCAGCAGCTTACAGCCACACTTCGGTAGGCATTGCCGATGCGGTAAAAGCTATTCAAACTCCGGTTGTTGAAGTTCATATTTCCAATACTTTTGCCAGAGAAGATTTTAGACACCATTCATATATTTCCAAAAATGCTCAAGGTATAATCATTGGAATGGGACTCAAGGGTTACCAACTGGCTATTGCATCTTTCTTACCCTAATTCAAAAATTACAGATAACCATTCTATGAAAAAACATATACTCCTAGCTCTTTTGATTTGGGCTTACTCACTTAATGCACAAATTAAAGGCTCTGTAACCGACCCAAACGGAAATCCCATTCCTTTTGTTAATATTTATATCGAAAACACCTATATTGGGACAACGTCAAATGAGCAAGGCAAATACGAATTGGTCATTCCGAGTACAGAAAAACAGCCTTTCCATATCATTTTCCAATATTTGGGGTACAAAACTCAAAAGATTACCATAACAGCTACCCAATTTCCCTATTATTTAGACGTAAAACTACAGGAGGAAAATTACAATCTGAAGGAAGTAGTTGTAAGTTCCAAAGACAATCCGGCCCATGCTATCATTCGGAATGCTATAGCTCACAAAACTAAAAACAGTGAGAAAACAGCCCGCTTTACTGCCGATTTTTATTCCAGAGGAATATTTCGCCTTAAAAATGCACCAAAAAAAATATTAGGAAAAGAAGTGGGTGACTTCAATGGAGCTTTAGACTCTACAGGTTCCGGAATACTCTATTTATCCGAAACCGTTTCAAAAATTACCTTTGAAAAACCGAACAAACTGAAAGAAAACATAATCGCTTCCAAAATCAGCGGAAATGATAACGGATTTAGTTACAATACCGCTCAAGCCACAACCTATGATTTTTATGAAAACAATGTAGAATGGGGTATTAACATGATATCTCCCATTGCAGATAATGCCTTTTTTTATTACAAATTCAATCTGGAAAGTACTTTTTATGATGACAATAAGAATCTCATAAACAAAATAAAAGTTATACCAAAACGGGATGCAGAACCGGTTTTTGAAGGGTATTTGTATATTGTAGAGGACTCCTGGGCAATTTACGGTATGGATTTGGAAACCAAAGGATACCGCATGAAAGAAGATTTTGTCAATACGATGAACATCAAACAAAATTTCAGTTACAATACAAATAACGGAATTTGGGCAAAAAATACCCAAAGTATTGCTTTTGATGCGGGAGCATTTGGTATAACATTTACCGGAAAATTCACCTATGTTTACAGTAACTACGAATTTAAAAACTCTTTTGAAAAGAAAACCTTTACCCGAGAAATTTTACGCTTTGAAGAAAATGCAAACCTCAAGGATACTACCTTTTGGAATCGCAACAGACCCGTTCCGTTAACCGAAGAAGAAAGTCTGGATTACATCAAAAAAGACAGTTTACAAACCCTAAGAAAATCTCAAAAATACCTAGACTCACTGGATTTAAAAAGAAATAAATTCAGTTTATCTCAAATTATTACCGGATACAGTTATACCAATTCTTTTAAAAACTGGAGAATCAATTACGAAGGTATACTCACATCTGCTCAATTCAATACCGTACAAGGTTGGAATCTTTCAACCGGAATTTCCTACTCCAAACGCGACGAAAAAACCCGTAAATTCTCGGTTGTTGGCACACAAGTAACCTACGGTTTTGCTGAAGAGAAATGGCGAGCAACCGCATTTTACAATACCCGAATTAGCTCTAAAAACATTAGTTACTTGAGTTTATCAGGCGGTAGTAAAACCGAACAATTCAACCCTAACAATCCCATTAGCAATCTTATCAACACCGTAAGTACCTTGTTTTTCAAAGATAATTACGCCAAGTTTTATGAAAAAAACTTTATCAAAACAGCGTACCAACAAGAACTTTTAAACGGCCTCTATCTAAGCACTTCCTTGGAATACAGTGAAAGAAGACCCTTGCAAAATACAACAGACCAAACCTGGTTTCAAAAACAAAAACCCTACACCTCAAACAATCCCTTAAACCCAACCACTGAAGGTTCTGTTCCTTTTGAAAAACACAACTTAATTAAATTCAATTTGAATAGCCGAATCAATTGGGGTCAAAAATACCTTTCACGTCCCGATGGCAAATTTAACATTCCTAATTCTGAATACCCTACCCTTTGGTTGGGTTATGAAATGGGATTTGCAGGGAACGATGAACAATGGAATTACCAATTAATTATGTCACGCCTCTTTTACGAAAAAACACTCAGCAATAAAGGTACATTTGCTATAAATCTCAAAGCCGGTAAGTTTTTTAATGCGGAAACTATTTCGTTCGCAGATTTCAAACATTTCAATGGAAATCAAACCCGAATAGGAACTTCTGAGGCTTACCTTTCTGTTTTTAACCTGATGCCCTA
>JANJWE010000237.1 GCA_024709705.1 Flavobacterium sp.
TCCGGGCAATTCAATATATAACATAACCAGGGCCCATCTTGAATCGATATGCTTTTCATCAAGAGTCGCTGCCGTTAAAAAAGATTTCTCAATTTCATCTATCATTCCTAAAGCTTTAAATTTATTGGATTCTTTGGCCTTCATACCAAGTGCTCCACCAAACTTATAGTGATAATTGGCATTTTTAGGAAACTGATTCCGTAGTTTTTTATAATGTAAAATGGCTTCATCCCATTTTTTTTCGGCTCCGGCAATATCTCCTAAATATTCTACAGATTTGGAATGGTTGGGGTTTTCTCTTAAATACTTTTCAAAAAGCAACTTGGCTTCAGATAAATTCCCTTTGACAAAAAGCTGTTCTGCCTTTTCAAAATCTGAATTAGAATAAAGTAAATTTGACACCATCAAACAAAAAAATAATAGCCACTTCATGTTTCGTATTTATGTATCAAAAATAATTAATTGAACTCATTAAACGAATTTTTTTAGAAATCTTTACCACAAAAAAAATCTGCTTCACTACTGAAGCAGATTCTTTTAACTGAATTAATAACAAACCTTATTTAACGATTGTCAATTCGTCAATAATATGTTTAGCTCCGGCATATTTATCAATGATAAACAATACGAAACGAATATCTACATTGATTGTTCTTTGCAATTTGTCATCAAAAATAACGTCTCCGGCCATGGCTTCGATGTTTCCGTCAAACGCTAATCCGATTAATTCTCCTTTTCCATTCAACACTGGCGAACCAGAGTTTCCACCGGTAATATCGTTATCTGTCAAGAAATTCACTGGCATATATCCGCCTTTATCGGCATATTGACCAAAATCTTTTTTGTTATACAAATCAATTAAAGGCTGTGACAAATCAAATTCAGGATCACCTGCTTTGTGTTTTTTCACCATTCCTTCTAAGGTTGTATAATTATTAATTTTGGCATCATTTCGTTTATCAGCCGGTAAAGCACGAACTTTTCCATAGGTTAAACGTAACGTTGAATTGGCATCCGGATATAAAATCGGGCTTAATTTTGATTCTCTCAATCCAGCCACTAATTTTCTAAAACCGGCTTGGTATTTTTCCTCTGAAGCCTTTAATTCGTCTGACTTTTTACTGTAATGATCGATTAAATCTGAAGAGAGTTTATACAACGGGTCATTTTTCACCAATTCTTCACTTGGCAATTCTAAGAAAGCTAATAATCTTTCCTTTGATGTAAACAAACTTAAATCTATAAGATTTGACGCATAGCTGGTCCATTCTGTTTTGTTATCAACTAATGATTGAACACTTGGAGCTAAACCAAAAGCTTTAGCTTTTTCGGCATATAAACCTAATTGTCCGGCTAAAACATCTTTTTCTAAAGGCAAGTAAATTGTTTCAAAAGTTCCTTCAATCATTTCAGCCAAACGAGGTTTCATTTGTGCTCTTTGAGCAGCTTCTGCTTTTGCAAAAGCAACCAATTGGTTACCTAATCTTCCGGGCATTGTTCCAAAAGACGATCCTCTTAAAAATGTCATTAAATAGTTATCATGCTTAGCTTTCTCATTGGTCATAGCATAATAAGCATTAATATCTTTTATTACTGAACCGTATTGAGCTTTGTTCTTACTGCTGTTAGCCCAAGAATCAAATTTCTTTTCTACTTTTCTTTTGGAATCAGCTGTTTTGAATTTTGACAAGGCATCAATCATACCTTGTCTGTTTTTCCAATAATTGGCAATTGAAGCGTATTTTGACGCATAATTTAAACGAACAGCATCATCTTTGTCCATGTGTACTTTCATTTTATCCATAGACATTTTGGAACCTTCTACCCAAGCTGGGTAAGCAAATTTTACATTTTGCTCAATTCCTTCAGCCGGCATCCAACGGTTTGTGCGACCCGGATAACCTAAAATCATGGCAAAATCATTTTCTTGAACCCCTTTTAAACTGATTGGTAAATGATGTTTTGGTTTTAAAGGCACATTGTTTTCTGAGTATTCAGCCGGATTTCCGTTAGCATCAGCATAGACTCTGAACAAAGCAAAATCTCCTGTATGACGAGGCCATTCCCAGTTATCGGTATCACCACCAAATTTTCCAATGCTTTCAGTAGGCGTTCCCACTAAACGTACATCTCTGTAATCTTCATAAACAAAATAATAGTATTCATTTCCTTGAAAAAATGGACGTACAGAAACGGTATATTTACCACCGCCATCATTTTCTTTTTGAATTTTAGCAATTTCTTTATTGATAGTGGCATCACGTTCAGCCTCAGTCATTTTATCATTTACCAAACTCAAAATTCTTTTGGTCACATCATCCATACGTACGAAGAAACGAACGTATAAACTTTTAGGTTTTAATTCTGCTTTGCGGTTTTGAGCCCAAAATCCGTCACGTAAATAATTGCTTTCCGGCGTAGATAATTCGGCAATCGCATCATACCCACAGTGGTGATTGGTTAAGACTAAACCATCCTTAGAGATCATTTCTGCAGTACATCCACCGTTGAATTGAACAATTGCATCTTTTACGCTAGAATTGTTAATGCTGTAAATTTCTTCTGCGGTTAACTGCAATCCCATTTTTTGCATATCCCGCTGGTTAAGTCGTTGAATATGCATTAAAAACCACATTCCTTCGTTAGCAAAAATTGTGGCGGGTGCCAAAGCAATTAATGCTACAAAACTTAAAATAATTTTTTTCATTTTTTGATTCATTTTTACTGTTTGCGAATATACTTTATTTTGTATTCAGAACTTCTTTTTTGTTTCAAAATTCAATTGGGTATTTCTATTTTTTAACTTATTTTTTAGAATTCCACAAAAAAAGCATCCCAAACAGGATGCTTTTGTAAGAAATATATAATTTATACCTCTATTCATCATTCAACATTTTCCATAACATATCTTTCAATTCTTGTAAGCCTTGTTGAGCTACAGAGGAAATGAAATGGTATTTGGTACCTTTAAACTCTTTTTTCATTTGTTTTTCAAGTTCGCTTTTTAGTTCATCATCCAACATATCGCATTTGGAAATTACTAAAATTCGATCTTTATCCAACATTTCTGGATTGTAACGTCGAAGTTCGTCTAACAAAATTTCGTATTCTTTTTTAATATCCGCTGCATCTGCCGGAACTAAAAACAATAAAATAGAATTCCGCTCGATGTGACGTAAAAAGTAATGACCCAATCCTTTCCCCTCGGCAGCACCTTCAATAATCCCAGGAATATCGGCCATTACAAACGATTGAAAATCGCGATATGCTACAATTCCCAAATTAGGTTTTAATGTTGTAAATGGATAATCAGCAATTTTAGGTTTAGCGGAAGTCATCACAGAAAGTAATGTAGATTTTCCAGCATTAGGGAAACCAACTAACCCTACATCGGCCAACACTTTTAATTCCAAAATGATATCCACTTCTTTTACGGGCATACCGGGTTGAGCATAGCGTGGCGTTTGGTTGGTTGCCGAACGAAAATGCCAGTTTCCTAAACCTCCTTTTCCGCCTTCGGCAACGATTTTTACTTCATCATGTTCGGTAATTTCAAAAAGAATTTCACCAGTTTCCTGATCGCGAACTACTGTACCTAGCGGCACTTCAACATATTTATCTTCGCCATCGTGACCTGTACTTCTTGAACTTCCTCCATCTCCGCCATGTCCGGCACGAATATGCTTGACAAATTTAAGATGAAAAAGTGTCCACAAATTTTTATTTCCTTTCAAATAAACGTGACCACCTCGCCCGCCATCACCACCATCAGGCCCCCCTTTTTCAATGAATTTCTCACGGTGAAGATGTGAAGAACCTTTTCCTCCTTTTCCGGAAGAAACATATATTTTTACGTAGTCTACAAAATTTCCCTCTGTCATAGTTTTGTTTTCTGTTATCGGTTGTCGGTTATCTGAAAGTAAGTTAAATCAACTGTTTACTAATAACTGCCAACTGATAACTATTTTTATTCTTTTAAATTTTTGATTAGAATTTTATCAATCTTCACTCCATCCATATCAATGACTTCAAATTCCAATTTATTCCAAATCAATTTTTGTCCCTGTTTGGGAATATCACCTAGTTCTGTTATCATAAAACCACTCACGGTAGTCACTTCATAGTCATTGATGTGCTCATCCATATCAAAATAAGTCAAGAAATCATGTAAAGAATAATGACCATCCACCAACCAAGAACCATCTTCTCTAGCCACTAATTGAAATTCTTCATCATAAAAATCTGATGCATCACCAACTAAAGCTTCTAAAATATCATTTAAGGTAATAATTCCTTGAAAAACACCGTGTTCATCAACAACTAAAGCATAATGCACTTTGGATTTTTTAAACACTTCCAATGCTTTGTAGGCCGAGGTATGTTCAATAAAATAAACCGGATCTTTAATCATGGTTTTTAAATCAAAAAGACCTTTGTCAAAATTTAAAAACAATTCTTTCAATGAAACAATCCCAATGATTTCATCCAAATTTTCTTGACAAACCGGATAAAAAGAATGTAAATCATTCAACACTTTATTCTTCAATTCTTCCGGCGAATCATCCAAGGACAAATAATCTACCGATTTTCGGTGCGTCATGAGTGAATTTACTTTTCTATCGCCTATGTGAAAAACTCGTTCCACAATATCTTGCTCAATTTCCTGTACTTCACCAACTTCTGTTCCTTCTTTGATAATGGCTTTAATTTCCTCTTCCGTTACTTTTCCATCAGCGGTGGGTTTTATTCGGAATACATCTAGAATGAATTCTGTTGAAATTGTCAAAAGCCAAATAAACGGGGCAGTAATTTTGGAAACAATTTTCATCGGAACAGCTACTGCTTTTGCAATTGTCTCAGGGTAATTCAAACCAATTCGTTTGGGAACTAATTCACCTAAAACCAGTGAAAAGAAAGTCAAAATTACCACAACAATACCCACAGCAACCGAATTAGCATAGGGTTTTAGTATTTCAAATCCGGCTACAAAATTTTGAACATCCGTAGTTATTTTATCTCCGGAATAAATACCGGTCAAAATCCCAATTAAAGTAATTCCAATTTGAACAGTCGATAGAAACTTATTGGGTGCATTTGCCAAATCTAAGGCAACTTTTGCCGCAGGATTTCCTTTTTTAGCAGCCGTTTCCAAACGATTTTTCCGTGCAGAAATTAATGCAATTTCCGACATAGAAAAAACACCATTTAATACAATTAAAAATAAAATAATTACAATTTCCATCTCTATTTTTTAGCAAAAAAAGAGCACCATTTCCGATAAACCGGATGAAGCTCCTTTTAATTTTGCAAATATCTAAAAAAAACAGCACTATTTAGTGCTTTTTTAGATAAATAAGATTTATTTCAAGTTATCGAATACCAAATTCAATCGTTCGGTTACCTCGGCAATGGTTCCAATTCCGTTTACGGCGTGAAATTTACCTTGTTTTTTGTAATACTCCATAAGTGGAGCTGTTTTTTCGTTGTATTCTTGGTAGCGATTTCTAATTTTTTCCTCGTCTTGATCGTCTGGTCTTCCAGAGGTTTTTCCTCTTTCTAACAAACGTTGCACTAATATTTCATCATCGGCTTCTAAGGCAACAGTAGCTGTAATTTCCTGGTTTTTAGAAGTCAAAAAAACGTCTAAAGCCTCTGCTTGAGCTATAGTTCTTGGGAAACCATCAAATAAAAAACCTGCAGAATTAGGGTTTTTATCTACTTCGCTTTGCAACATTTGAATGGTCACTTCATCCGGAACCAAATCACCTTTATCCATAAATGTTTTGGCTAATTTCCCTAAATCGGTGTCATTTTTGATATTGAAACGAAAAATATCCCCTGTTGATAAATGCGTCAAATTGTATTTTTCTTTTAAAAATTCTGCTTGCGTGCCTTTTCCTGCACCCGGTTTTCCGAAAAGAACGATGTTAATCATTTTTATTAGAGTGTTGTATTGTTGGATTGTTATATTTATTCTGCTAGTTGATAAACGTCGGGCAAATTTCTTCCCAAACCGTCATAGTCAAGGCCATAACCTACTATGAATTTATTTGGAATGCGAATCCCTACATAATCAATTTTGATATCTTTTTTATAAGCATCAGGTTTGAGAAATAAGGTAGCAATTTTGAGATGCTTTACATTTTTGGCTTTAAAAATGGCTTTTAATTCTTCTATAGTATTTCCGGTATCGATAATATCTTCTACAATGACCACTGTTTTTCCTTCTAAATTTTCATTTAGTCCAATCAATTGTTTTACTTGATTGGTAGATTGTGTCCCTTCATAGGAAGACATTTTCACAAAATTAACCTCACACATGCCCCGATATTTTTTCATTAAATCAGATAACACCATAAAAGCACCATTTAAAACGCCAATAAAAACGGGAACTTCGTCAAAAAAGTCGTCATCCATTTGCTTGGCTAAATTGGTAATGGCAAAATCAATTTCTTCTGAAGAAATAAAAGGTTCAAACGATTTATCGTGAAGATGTATCATGTTGTGATGTTTAATAAGGTGCAAATTTAAGGAAGTCCTGAGTATTAAGAAGTAAGAAAAGTAACTTTTTTGCAAAATTGATATATTTACCAAATGAAATCGAAAATGTATCAAAAAATTGAAGCGGGAACGGCTCATGTTAAAAGTAGAGTCACGATTAGTAATTTGGCCCTAAAGAGCGAAGAAAATTTGCAAGAACTCATTGCTTTTGCTTTTGACATTCAACACGAATTGCACGTAAAAGCTTTTTGGAGTTTGGATTTAGTAGGTGAAAAAAAACTGAAATTATTGGTTCCTTATTTAGATGCTTTTTGTGAAGTTTTACCCAAAATCAATAATGATTCCGCTCTACGGCCTGCCACTCGAATAGCGATGTTTTTAGCGAAAAGCAACCATCGAAAAAATGGTATAAAATTATCGCAAGAGCAAGAACACATCTTGATTGAAGCTTTGATTGACCGATTAATTCAAGATGAAAAGGTGGCTTCAAAAGCGTATGCTATGAAAGCTTTGTTCGTTTTTGGAAAAAAATACGATTGGATTTATGAAGAATTGAAGCCGATTCTAACTCAAGATTATTCAAATCATTCAGCCGGATATAAAGCGGCAGCAAAGAATATTTTAAAACGATTGAAATAAGTTTTCAATACGTAAATTGTTACTTATCTTTGCCAAACAACTACACAACACCATGAATTATTTTTCTTCCGATTTTAAATTAGGCATTTTAGGCGGGGGTCAATTGGGCAAAATGCTATTGGCCGAAACCCGAAAATTTGATATCCAATCGTGTGCTTTAGACCCAAGTAAAGATGCACCTTGCCAATATGGAACTCATTATTTTGAAGTGGGAAATTTGCTCGACTTTGATACGGTTTATCAATTTGGAAAAAAAGTAGATGTGCTTACCATTGAAATTGAAAATGTTAATTTAGACGCCTTAGATCAATTGGAAGCAGAAGGTCAAAAAATTTACCCTTCTCCAAAAACACTTCGTAAAATTCAAAGTAAAATCACCCAGAAAAAATTATATCTGGAAAATCAGATTCCAACAGCAAATGCCTTGCTTTTTGAATCAAAAAAAGATTTAGAAGCTCAAAAAGAAAAATTGACATTTCCGTGTGTATGGAAACAAGATCGGTTTGGCTACGATGGTTATGGTGTGAAAATCTTAAAATCTGAAAAAGACATCGATGCTATACCCGAAACACCTTGTCTCATCGAAGAAATGATTCCGTTTAAAAATGAATTGGCCGTTATTGTCGTTCGCTCTGTTTCCGGGGAAGTTAAAACCTATCCGGTAGTGGAAATGGAATTTCATCCTGAAGCCAATCAAGTAGAATATGTGATTTGTCCGGCTCGAATTGACGAAAAAGTAGCTCAAAAAGCTCAAGAAATTGCGTTAAAAGTTTCGGAAGTTTTCAATCATGTGGGATTGTTAGCCGTGGAAATGTTTCAAACCGAAAATGATGCCATTTTAGTAAATGAAGTCGCTCCACGCCCACACAATTCGGGACATTACAGCATTGAAGCCAGTTATACTTCGCAATTTGAAAATCATTTGCGAGCCATTTTAGATTTACCTTTGGGAAATACCGCTAGCAAAGTTGCCGGAATAATGGTAAATTTGGTCGGTGAAGAAGGTTTTTCCGGACCTGTAGTTTATGAAAACATTGAAAAAATTATGGCTATTGATGGTGTAACACCTCATCTTTATGGCAAAAGAGAAACACGACCTTTTCGCAAAATGGGACATGTCACGATTGTGAATGAAGATA
>JANJWE010000277.1 GCA_024709705.1 Flavobacterium sp.
AAAATGCGTAATTTTACCTTCGGTTTGCTCCCAAATTTCCGGACCTGTTTGTTCGTAATGAGCTATTGCATTTGAAGGATTATCATATTGATTCACATACCAAGAATTAGGTATCTCGGTTCCCAATCTTTTGGAAACAGAATAATACGATCTCGGATCATCGGGTTCTACATCAGTTGGACAAACAATTACTTTTGCACCAACAGCTCGTAAAATATCCATTTTTTCTTTTGACTGTTTATCTGTGATAACACATATCAACTTATATCCCTTGACAATAGCTCCTAAAGCAAGACCCATTCCTGTATTTCCTGAAGTACCTTCAATTATAGTTCCTCCAGGTTTTAATCTTCCATCGGCTTCTGCATCTTCAATCATTTTTAGGGCCATTCTGTCTTTTACAGAATTTCCAGGATTAAAAGTTTCAACCTTAGCCAAAACCAAACAATCCAAATCTTTTGTAATTTTATTTATTTTAACCAAAGGTGTATTACCAATGGTTCCTAAAATATTTTCAGCATATTTCATAGAGGTATCTTAAAGTTTGTAAAGGTATTGATTAATGTAAAAGATAGCAAAATCTACTACGAGATTCTTATTGAAAGAAATTCCACTCTAAACCAAATCGAACAATAAAATCACGGTAAGGATAATCGGGAGCACTGTAATAATTAAATCCAGTAAGTGAAGAATTGAAATGCTCTGCTTTTAGATAAATACGTGTTTGTTTGATTTTGGCATTGATAAAAAAATCTATCATGGGGAAATTTCCAATTTTAGTTTGGTTTTGTGTATAAAAGGAAGCAATGAGCGGATTGTAATTGTCAGCATGATAAGCTGAAAAATAATTTACAATAAATCCGGTTTGTAAAAACAATGCTTTTTTAAAATAAAAATCAGAAAAATACAGAGAGGAGCGAAGTGTTACTTCGGGCAAATTTAAAACCGGGTCTGGTTGAGAAACCGATTGATACAAAACGGTATTATCTAATCCTAATTTCCACCAAGTAAATTCTTTTCTAAATTGAAGACTAAGATAATTAATTGTATTTTGATATTGTTTAGGGGTCACAGACAATACATTTCCGTCTGTTGAATCGTCACTAAAATATAAAAAATCGGTTATTGATTTATATTGTAGCGATACATCTACCCAAGGCGATTTTATTTGACCTTCTATTGTATTTATTTTTTCATTATTAAATTGATTAAACCAATTGTAAGTAGCATAATTACTTTGAAACAATGTAAACAAATTGTCTGGAAGTTTTGAAATATGTTGTAGAGATAGTGACAAATCTATTTTATTAAACTTATAATTCAAATCTGCCGAAAATTCTGAAACCTCTTGTTGGGATAAGGATGAAAAGAATTTAACACGAGTTGCAAATGAATTCTTTTGTAAAGCATAACTCCCACCTAAAACGGTAATATTTTCATTAATTGCGTTGGGAATGAATTCTGATTCAGAAACTATAACTCTATTGTAAAAATAATTGTAATTAAAATTTTGAATAAAAGCATTAAAATCGCCCATTTTAGAATCATAACCAATCCCTAAATTGGTATCGAATTTTGAATATCGTGTCTTTGTTTTATTATTTTGAGTCACAAAAGATTCACCAAAACGATTAAAGTTTACATTACCTTGAGGCGTAGTTATTGAAGTAGAAACAGTGGGCTGACTAAATTCAAAGAATTTGTGTTCAAAATTAATTTGATTGGTTAAGTAAAATTTATTTTCTGACGTAGGATTTCCAAGCCAATAAGATTGATTTAGAAAATAGCGATTTCCTTTAAGTAATGTTGTAGCATTTTCTAAGTATACTTGCAATCTAGCACGCGATTCAAACTCGGGGTCACCACTTTCAAAGTCTTCTTTGAAAATTATTCCACCGTTTTCACCATTCAAAATATCTTGTGCTACAAAATGTGCTTTTAAAAAATACCTTTTTGAGGGTGAACTGTAATTGGTAGTAAACCTAAAATTTCCGGTACTTGAAAGTTGATTAATGAACTTTCCCACTGATCTGAGTCCTTTGTATGCTAGTGAGAAGTTAAAATTCTCAGAAGTATTAAGAGTTATAAAGGCATCTAAAGATTGCCCTTGTTCCATAACTGTTTTAAAATAAAGTTCGGTCAAGGGTGTAGGAACATGATAATAAAGAATATCCTGAGCAGAGGAATAATTAAAATGTTTACCTGCAAAACCCATTTCGGGAAAAGCACTTGACTTTTTAAGACCATAAAACAAAGTAGTATAGGTTTGACCTTCATTTGCAAAAGGCAGCAAACCAAAAATATCTTTCCTAAGGTAATTGTATTTGTACTCTTTTTGAATGGTTAAACTGGTATCTACAATAACAGTGTCTCTTTCAATAGAAAATATTTTGTACTGATTGATATTAGCTTTTAACGCTTTGTCTTGCGTGACATCTTTAAAAGCTGTAGAGTCGGACAAAGGAACATTTGAACCTCCGAGTACTCTCTCTTGTCTTACTTGAGCAAATAAGAAAGACGATACCAATAAAAAAAAAAGTGTTATTTTACTCATTCCTTTAAAAATGTAGGCAAATA
>JANJWE010000280.1 GCA_024709705.1 Flavobacterium sp.
CTATTTACGGAATGAAATCCCGCACCGATCATATTGGTCATACGGCTCATTTTGGGGGTGCTGTAGGAGGTTATGCTTTAACATTGTTTCAATATCCTCAACTCATCCAGGAAAATACTTTAATGGTGGTACTTTTGGCAATACCCATTTTGATTTTGTTTGTATTAGTAAAAACTGGAAAGTTGTAATGTTTTTTAATTATTCTATTGCAATTGGCACACAAATTGAAAAGGTAGATTTAAATCAATACAAAAAGAAATCATGAAAACAAGAGTATTAATTCTCGTAGCACTATTATCTACTTCGCTTTGGGCTCAAGACGGAAAGTTAATTCCACAAGTCACCGTTATGGGTGAAGGTAAAATTAAAGCGGTTCCCGATTTAGCGGTTTTAAGCTTTGGTATAACCCACACCGGAAAAGAAGCCAATGAAGTAAAAAAAGCCAATGATCAAGCTTTGGATAAAGTTTTAAAGTTTATAAAGAAATTTGGAATAGCTACAACCGATTTTCAAACCACACAAGTTAGCTTGAACAAAAACTACCAATATGACACCAAAAAATATACCTATCAAGCAACGCAGAATCTAACTTTAACGCTTAAAGATATTTCAAAATACGATGCATTGGTGATGGGACTGATGGATAACGGAATAAATACAATTCATCAAGTTGAATTTAAGTCAACTCAAATTGAAATACTAAAAAGTAATGCTCGTAAATTAGCTATTCAAGATGCTAAGAAAAAGGCTGAAGATTTTGCTGGAGTGTTAAATCAGAAAATTGGGAAAGCATTGAGTATTTCAGATAATTCGCAGCCCATTTATCCTGTTATGATGAAAAGAACATATGCCAACCCTATGCTGGAGACTGATGCTGCTACAGAAACTTTGGCTATTGGAGAAATTGAAATTTCAATTTCGGTAACGGTCAGTTTTCATTTAGATTAAAAAAAAGGGTCTGTAAATCAGACCCTTTTTTTTAGGTATTTATTTGTTTTTTCAAATGTTCACTATCCCAAGCATGGTCAGAACTTGAAAAGTTGATGTGCATATCGTTTTTCAAGAGTTCTTCTTGCATTTCAATCTCATCTTTAACCGTGGCTAAATAAGCCATTTTATCATGACGTTTTGAGGCTAATTTTCGAATTGCGGCTTCGTCATATTTTATAAATCTTTGACCTTGTCTGGTAGCCGAATATTTTCGATGTCCGAGTTGTGTTAGGGCATCAACTCCCAAGTGTACTGCTGTGTATAAAGTTTCTCTGTAAATTTTGTCTACTCCATGATCTATAAGTTCGTAGGCATCAACACGATTTCTCGCTCTGGTTAAGATGTTTAGATGCGGAAAATGTTTTCTTAATAATTCTACAACACTCAAATTTACCTCCGGGTTGTCTATCGCGGCAATAAAAATTTTTGCATTTTCTGCACCCGCAGCTTTTAAAAGTTCCAAACGGGTTGCGTCTCCATAATATACTTTGAATCCCATTTTTCGCAACAAATCTACGCGATCCGAATCGTGATCTAAAATTGTGGCTTTAACGCCATTGGCTTTAAGTAATCTTCCAATTGTGCTACCAAAATGACCAAAACCGGCAATAATTACTTCATTGTTTTCATCAATAAAATCGGCTTCCTTTTCATTTTTTTCTTTAACCCCAAAATACGGATCAATCCATTTCTCATTAATTAGTAATAGAAAGGGGGTAGATACCATGCTTAGGGCGATGATTGCCATAATTTGATTTGCTAAAAGCGATGTTAGTATACCCAATTGGGTTGAGAAACTGAGAATTACAAATCCAAATTCACCGGCTTGACTTAACCCAAATGAAAACAAAAAATTTTGATCGTTACTTTTTTTGTAAATTTTTCCAATGGCAAATAAAACGATAAATTTTATACCGGTAAGTACAGCTCCAAAGACAAAAATGAAAATAGGGTTTTCCATGATCAATTGAAAATTGATAGACGCTCCAACTCCTATAAAAAATAAACCCAAAAGTAATCCTTTGAATGGGGCAATATCGCCTTCTAATTCATGTCTAAATTCAGAGTTGGCCAATACAACTCCGGCCATAAAAGCCCCAAGAGCCGGACTTAAACCAACTAATTGCATCAAATAGGAAACCCCAACTACCAACAAAAGGGCGGTAGCAGTGAAAAGTTCTTGTAATCGGGTTTTGGCAATTACATGAAGTAAGGGTACAATAATAAATCGACCAGAAAAATATATAATGGCAATGGCAAAAACTACGATTAGTGTTTGTAACCAACCTGCAAAATCACTAATTAAAGAGGTGTGTATTTCAGAATTTTCACTTGTAATTTCTCCACTAATCAACAATGGAATAATAGCTAAAATGGGTATTACAGCAATATCTTGGAATAAAAGTACTGCAAATGATGACCGCCCCATTGAAGTTTGGGATAACCCTTTTTCTTTAAGGGTTTGTAAAACGATAGCTGTTGAAGAAAGCGATAAAGCCAAACAAATAACTAAATTGGTTTGCCAACTCCAATCCATAAAAATGAAACACAGAAGAAAAAGGAGTAAACTACTTCCTATCAGTTGAAGCGAGCCCATACCCAGAATGAACTTTCGCATTTTCCAGAATTTATAGGGATCGAGTTCTAAACCAATAAGAAATAGCATCATAACCACACCAAATTCAGCAAAATGCATAATGTCTTCTCCTTTGGTACCTATTAATCCTAAAACAAATGGACCAATGATTATTCCAGCAAATAAATAGCCTAAAATAGAACTGAGTCCCATTTTTTTGGCAAAAGGAACACATACAACAGCGGCGGTTAAATAAATAATAGCCTGAACAAAGAAACTGTTATCCATGATTTTTCAATTTAAAATGAAACCAATCATTTAAATAAAAGTGCGTATTAACTTCGTTAATATCGATGTTGTTGGAGCGTAAGTGTTTTAGTAAATCGGAATAGGTTTGACCGAATCGATTAGCCTCTTTTTCATCCATTTGATGGGTGCCATGAACTACAAAAGGAGGAAGATATTCCATTTTACATACTTTGGCAGTTTGATTAAAAGGCTCTAAAAGTTCCGGAATAGTATACCGGTCTTTACCTGTATTACAGTAATTTTTTTGAGCACCACCGGTAGTTATTACTTGAAATATTTTTTTGCTAGATAAAGCATTACCTTGTGTTCCATAGGCCCAATTGTACTCCAAAACCATGTCTATCCATTGTTTGAGTAAAGGTGGACAACTATACCAATATAAAGGATGATGCCAAATGATGATATCGTGAGATTCTAATAAAGCCTGTTCTTTTTTTACATCAATATCAAATTCAGGATAAGCTTCATACAAATCATGAAATGTAATGCCTTCCAATTGAGGTATTTTAGAAACCAAGGCTTTATTAACCATTGATTTTTCTAATAATGGATGAGCAAACAAAATAAGAATTTTTGATGTTTTCATTTATAAATATTACGTGACAGGATGATTTAGTTAAATACCCAGATAATTGGATGGCGTTATTTGTAATAACTCATTTTTAATCGAATCCGATACAGTTAATGTATGAATAAATTTATGAATAGTTTGCTGATTTATAGGTTCATTAGTTCGCGTAAGTCCTTTTAAAGCTTCATAAGGATTCGGATAACTTTCTCTTCGTAATATAGTTTGAATAGCCTCGGCAACTACAGCCCAATTTTGATCTAAATCGTCTTCTAATTTGGCAGAGTTAAGTACTAATTTGTCTAAGCCTTTTAACGTGGCTTCAAAACCTATTAGTGTATGTCCAATGGGAACCCCAATGTTTCTCAAAACGGTACTGTCGGTTAAGTCTCTTTGTAATCTAGACAAGGGTAATTTAGCAGAAAGATGTTCAAAAATGGCATTGGCTATGCCTAAATTTCCTTCAGAATTTTCAAAATCTATAGGATTTACTTTGTGAGGCATGGCAGAAGATCCAATTTCGTCTGCTTTGATTTTTTGTTTAAAATAGTCCATAGATACATAGGTCCAAATATCTCTATCCAAATCAATAAGTATAGTATTGATGCGTTTTAAACAATCAAAATAAGCAGCAATATGATCGTAATGTTCAATTTGTGTAGTTGGAAACGAGTGGTGTAAACCTAGTATTTCTTCAACAAAAGAGGTTCCAAATTGTTTCCAATCTATTGAAGGGTAGGCTACATGATGAGCATTGTAATTTCCGGTTGCTCCACCAAATTTGGCTGCAAAGGGAATATTGAAAAGTAAACGCATTTGTTCTTCTAAACGTTCTACAAAAACACCAATTTCTTTACCCAATCGGGTTGGAGAGGCTGGCTGACCGTGCGTACGAGCCAACATTGGTATAGCAGACCATTCTTGAGAAAGAGACTTTAATTTTGCAACCAATTGAATCAATAAAGGTAAATATACTTTTTCAAAACTTTCTTTAACCGATAAAGGAATGGCTGTATTATTGATATCTTGTGAGGTTAATCCAAAATGGATGAATTCTTTATAGGATTGAAGACCTAAATTGTCAAATTCGTTTTTTATGAAATACTCTACAGCTTTAACATCATGATTGGTTGTTTTTTCAATCTCTTTAATTGCAAGAGCATTTTCAGTAGAAAAATTTTTATAAATAGCACGTAAGGACTCAAAAATTTCAGGGTTGATGTTTTTTAATTGCGGTAACGGAATTTGACAAAGTGCAATAAAATATTCAATTTCAATCCAAACTCTATATCTGATGAGTGCCTCTTCAGAAAAATAGGGGGAAAGCGATTGCGTTTTGTTACGGTACCTGCCGTCAATAGGAGAAATGGCGTTTAATTCGTTTAGAGAGTTCATGTGTTGTGTTGTTTTGAAAAATAGTCAGATTGATTTGTGTTGCAAATATAAGTTTTATCCTCAAGAAATTATCAAACCCAAAAGGGTATTCTTCATTTTAAGTACAGTATTCTTTAAGTAATTTCTCTTTCAGAATTGCCATTCCTTCAGTACCTTTTTTGGAAATTACATGTAACGGATTTGAAATTTTTATGGAGTTTAACGGATTGGGATCAATGTAAAAAATGGGTATTTCTGGCATTGTGTAGTGCATTAATCCTGCAGCAGGATATACTTGTAACGATGTTCCAATTACAATCAGAATATCAGCGGCTTCGGTATATTGTATAGCTTCCTGCATGGCAGGAACTTCCTCTCCAAACCAAACAATATGAGGTCTTAAGGGATGACCAAAAATATCGGTATCGGATAATTTTAAATCGGTTTTCCAATCCAAAATTATATCAGGATAGTTAGTACTTCTCACTTTAAGCAACTCACCATGCAGGTGTACTACTTTTTGACTTCCGGCTCTTTCATGAAGATCGTCTACGTTTTGGGTTATAATCTGTACATCAAAATATGTTTCGAGTTCTACAAGGATTTTATGAGCTTCATTTGGAGATACTTCTAACAGTTGCTTTCGACGTTGGTTGTAGAATTCCAAAACCAATTCAGGATTCTTTTTCCAACCTTCCGGTGTTGCTACAAGAGCGACATCATGTCCTTCCCACAATCCGTTGGCATCTCTAAAAGTTTGAATACCACTTTCTGCACTTATTCCTGCACCTGATAATACTACTATTTTTTGCATACTAAAAATAAACCCCAATCATTTGAATGGGGTCTTTTAATTTAAACTTTTCCTAAAGTGTACAGTTGTTCAAGAGTTGGTGAAGCACTTCCTCCGGCCGGTTCCAGTGTGATACCAAAAGCTTCAGCATCACCCACATTTTCTACTTCAAAGATTCGTTTGGCTTGACCTTTAAAATTATCTAAAAGACCTATACTTGTAGGAGTAAGTGGGTTGAGTTTTAAAGCCCAAACTTGATATACATAGCCATCCGGTGGTTCAGGTAATCCAGCCCCATCTATATATACGCTTTGCGTTTCTTGATTCCAATATACTTTGGCAAAAGAGTTAGGAGATACTTCTTGACCGGCCAATGGAATGATGGTATTTTTTGGGTCTCTTATTAAAGCCAGCATTTCTTCATTCTCCGAGTTTTTGATTTGTAAGGATTTAAATTCGGTATCTAACTTTTCTTTTTCAGTTTCTAATCCAACAATGGTTTGCTTGGAGGTTTCGTTGAGCTGGAACAAGTAAACTCCGCCAAAAAGAAAAATTGCTGCTGCAGCCCAACCCACGTAAGCTAAGAAATTGGTTTTGGGTTTTGGTGTTAGAGGGATTACTTTTTCTTCAATTTCTCCAAAAATTTGTTTTTTGATCGCTTCGTAATTTTTTCCGGACAATCGAGGAGCAATACTACCGGAAAGATAAACCATTGCTTTTTCAATTTCCATTATTTCGGATTTGATTTCAGGATATTCAAGAGCTTTTTGGGAAACTTCTTCAGCTTCGGTCTCGTTGAGTTTTCCGTAAACATAAAGTTCCAGAATGCCTGATTCTATGTATTCTTTTGTATTCATGATACTTGTAATAAGTTTCTTAATTCGTTAATGCAGTTTCTGTTTTGTGTTTTAACGGTTCCCAATGGGATTTCCAATTCGTCTGAAGCTTCTTGCTGTGTGTAGCCTTTGAAGAAGAGTAAATCTATAATTTTAATGCATTTTGGTTTTAATTTTTTGACGAATTCTTGAATTCCAATACTATCTATTTTGTTAACCATTCTCGAATTGTCGTCTAAAAGATGTACGAAATTATCAGCAGATAGGTTTTTTTGACTATTGTTAAATCCTTTAGAACGCAGTTTGTCAATAGAGCTGTTTCGGGCAATATTCACAATCCATGTGTAAAAGCGTCCTTTCGATTCATTGTAAGAATCAATATTTTTCCAAATTTTAACAAAAACATCCTGAAGTACATCCTCAGCTTCTTCTGTTTCTTTGATGTAATTACTAATTACGCCAAATAAACTTTTGGAATACATATCATACAATAATGTAAACGCTCTGTCATCTTTTTTGTAAATTAGGGGCAATAATTCCTCTTGTGTCATACCTAGAATTTTAATTTAGCCAAGATAGGAACTTACACTTTAAAAAACAATTTTGAATGAGCCAAATATTGGAAACCGAAGCATATTTAGAGTATTTGGAAAATTTTATTACTCTAGAGCGGAAACAAAAATTTTTTGAAATTTTAAAAATGCGAACCAAACATTTTACGGTTGCCCTTGAAGATGTTTACCAACTTCATAATACGAGTGCTGTAATGAGAAGTTGCGAAGTGTTTGGAATTCAAGAACTTCACGTTATTGAACAGAAATTTGGAAAAAAAATTGATTCAGAAATTGCTATGGGAGCTCAAAAATGGGTTGATGTTTTTAGGTATCCCGATTCAAATCGATGCATTCAAAAATTAAAAGAAAGAGGTTACCAAATTATTGCAACCACACCCCATGATAATTCGTGTTTTTTGGCTGATTTTGATATCCAGCCCCGATCGGCCTTTTTCTTTGGAACAGAAAAGGATGGATTGTCTCAAGAAATAATAAAAAATGCAGATGGATTCTTAAAGATTCCAATGGTTGGTTTTACGGAAAGTTTAAATATTTCGGTTGCTGCTGCAATCATAATTCAGTTTTTAACTCAAAAATTGCGGAATTCAAGTGTAGAATGGCAACTTACAGAAACCGAATTGTTACAAAAAAAATTAGATTGGACTCGTAAATCAATTCGCAATATTGAATCTGTTGAAAAACGGTATTTAGATTTGATAACCTAATTATTTCTTTTTCAGGATACGATATTCTTCATAACAATCGTTTATGGCATCTAATACTTGAAGATCATTGGCTGTTTTTATAAACGATTCAGAATAGTTGCATCTTTCTAAGATTTCGGCAATTTCTTTTTTGTCTACCCCCAACATTACCGCTATGGTTTCTCGGTCAAATTTGGATGCTAGGAGATTTCGAACCGTGTCATCTTTTTTCATTTCTTTTAATTTTCTAAGCTCTCTTGGCTTTTTTCCAAAGAAATTGTAAAGCATGTCGGTTGGGTTAAATATAGAACCTAATACGCGACTGAAAGCATTTGGCGAATATTCTCCGGCCTCATACCCGTAGGGTAAACCGGAAATTCCATATCTGTAATTCTCTTTTACCGGAATTAATTTGGCATCTACTTGAAGATATCCGGTTAAATTGTAAGGAGTTACAACAACTTCTTCTAGAGCAACAGCTTTTTCAGTAAGTCTAATTTGGGTATTTTTTGATTTTATCCAATCGTTGGTAACACGAACTCTCAAAGATTGAAAACCTACAATAGATAGATGTAATGTATCGTTTACGGCAACATCAATTTCAAAATATCCTTTTTCGTTGGTAATGGTACCTCTAACAGAATTTAAATTGATAATATGAACATTAGCTAAAGTTTGGGAAGAACCATCATCATATACCACTCCGTTAACTTTTTGATTTCTAATTTCGTTTTGGGCGGTAATTGAAAGGCTAAAAAGCCATAAAAAAACTACAAAATATCTCATAATTGACTTTGATGGTTTAAAAGTACTAAATCGTTTTAAGATATTTTGTAGTCATTGGTATTATTATAAGAAAATTAACAAAATTGTTAACTTCTTCTTGGTCTGCGATTTTTGGCAGCTTCAAATGAACGACTTGCCGGTCTTTCACTTCTGGATTCCGATGATCTTCTGGAAGAACGAGTTGGAGCATCGCTTTCTCTTCGTGTTCTAAATCCAGTTTCTTTAAGGCTTCCAAAGCTTCCGGATTTCGAACCCGAACTTCTTTCGCCTCTAAATCCTCCGGAGTTTCTTCCGTTGTGATCTCTTCTTCCTCCTCCGTCATTTTTAGAGATTTCAACGTTGATTTTTCTACCTTCTAATTGCATTCCGTTTAAAATCTCCATCACTTTATCAGTATGTTCTGCATCGGTATTGAAAAACGAAAAACCTTCTTTTACATCTACCTTATAAACATCTTCGCGGCCCAATTCTAAGGTATCACGCAAAAAGTCTTTGAGTTGCATCCAATCGAAATTGTCTCTAGAACCAATATTTACAAAGAAACGAGTTGCCCCAGATTGGTTATCTCTAGAACTTCTCTCTTCTCTACGATCTCCAGCAGATTGACTAGATAAATCGCGATTTTTTTTGTAATAATTAATGAATCGGTTGAATTCAACAGATACCATTTTTTTTATCAATTCCTCTTTGCTTAAGCCTTCTAAAACCTCATTAATGGCCGGAAGATAATTATCTATTTCGTGATCAACTTCGGTATCTTTAATTTTTGTAGCTAAGTGCAAAAGTTGAATTTCACAAATTTCAATTCCGGAAGGAATGGTTTTTTCTTCAAACTTTTGTTTGATTATTTTTTCAATAGTTGATATTTTTCGTAGTTCACTTTTGGTTATAATTACGATGGATGTACCCAATTTACCAGCTCT
>JANJWE010000298.1 GCA_024709705.1 Flavobacterium sp.
CCCCACATTTTGGGCTCAAAACCGGACCATTCCTGCATTAACTTGATTAACTGAAAACTATCGGCCTTCTTTTGGTCGTTATCTACAAATGAATGGATAAAATCCTCCACATTGACTGCTGTTTCTGCTGTTTTATTTTTGGCCATACTAAAATCATTTAATCAAAGATAAAAAATAATTCCATTGAAATAAATGCACTCATTTTTTATGATTTAGATACATAATATTTCCTTCTAAACCAAAATGCCAAATTGACCAGTGCAATCAAAGCCGGTACTTCCACCAAAGGACCAATGACTCCCGCAAAGGCTTGTCCGCTGTTGATGCCAAAAACGCCAATGGCAACGGCTATCGCTAATTCAAAATTGTTGCCTGTAGCAGTGAAAGCAATAGAGGTAGCTTTTGAATAATCGGCTCCAAAATACTTGCCAATAAAAAAGCTAATCACAAACATAATGGCAAAATAAATTACTAAGGGAAGGGCAATTCGAAGCACATCCATCGGAATTTCAACAATTAATTCCCCTTTCAAACTAAACATCAACACAATGGTAAATAAAAGAGCGATTAAGGTGATGGGTGAAATAAAAGGAACGAATTTCGTTTGAAACCATTCTTCCCCTTTCATTTTCATTAAAATGGAACGACTTAAAAATCCTAAGGCAAACGGAATTCCCAAATAAATCCCCACACTTTCTGCAATTTGACCCATACTGATGTCCACAATCGAACCTTCAAACCCAAAATAAGGCGGTATAACGGTAATGAAAAAGTAGGCATAAACGCTATACAACAACACTTGAAAAATACTGTTTAACGCAATCAATCCGGCGGCATACTCTCTATTTCCTTCGGCCAAATCATTCCAAACGACTACCATCGCAATGCATCGGGCTAAACCAATAAGAATCACTCCTATCATGTATTCGGGATAACCATTCAGAAAAAGTAAGGCCAAGAAAAACATCAAAATAGGACCAATTACCCAATTCAATAGTAAAGAAGCCCCCAAAACTTTGGTGTTTTGAAACACTTCGCCCATTTTGCTGTAATTCACTTTCGCCAAAGGCGGATACATCATTAAAATTAATCCGATTGCCAGCGGAATATTAGTCGTTCCCGAGGAAAACGAATGAATAAATCCGGAGGAACTCGGAATAAAATAGCCTATTCCCACGCCAATTAGCATGGCTAAAAATATCCAAAGCGTTAGAAATCGGTCTAAAAAACCTAACTTTTTTCGGTTGACTGCGGGTGAACAATTGGTTGCCGACATATTATTTTTTGAGTTGAGAAAATACAAAATACAGTTCACTCGCAATTTGTAAACTGCGTTCGGCATATTTTTCATTCATGAGTTCCGTTCCGTCAAAAGCTTTTGGGTCATCGTATTTGATGGGAAATCTAGCTTCTGCTCCAAAAACCATCGGGCAACCCTCATCAGCATTGTTGCAGGTCATGATGACTCCAAAGTTGCTTTTCGGATTAAAATCATCAAAATAGGCTTTGGAAAAACAGATAATCGGATGCTGATTGTCAGCAAACTTTACCGCATAAACCGGATTTTGAGTCTCACTTAATTGTTGAATATGAAAACCTTGACTTACTAAAGTTTCGGCAACTTTGGGAAACATCGCCGTGGCTTCCGTTCCACCGGAATAACAAAAAACTTTTTCGATTCCAAAATGAAACGCCATCGTTTGTGCCCAAATTTGCGATAAATGACTTCTTCTGGAATTGTGTGTACAAATAAAGTTTAAACGAATTTCATCGTTAGTTTTTACCTTATTTTGAAGGTAATCAATCAAAGGCTGCAAAACGTCTTTGCGTTCGTTAGAAATGTCGATTTTTGAAACGGTTTCAATGGTTTTAGCTAAATTTTCAAACATATTATCGTTTTATATAATGACAAAAAATAAAATTCTGAACCGTATCAAAAGGCGTTTGATGGTCTTCGGTTAAGCAATTTTCCAATGCAAAATCATCCCCAAAAACCGCTTCCATTTTTTCAACTGAATATTGGGTAATGGGTAATCCACTACATTTCAAGGGTCCATTTTCAGAAAAAGTCCCCACAATAAAATGAGCATTTGAAGTGGTATTGGCAATTACATTGGCTTTGTAGTGTTGAATATCGTCTGCTTCCGTAAAAAAATGAAAAGAAGCCCTGTCATGCCAAACCTCAAACTTTTCATCAGATTGAAAATGCAAACTGTCCGAAACGATAAAGGTGACCTTTTTTCCTTTCTCACCTAATCGCTTTTTTGCTCGTTCAATGGCGGCCTCAGAAATATCCAGTAAACTTAAATGGGTATAACCCAAATCTAACAAATGGTCTATCAGGTAACTATCGCCTCCACCCACATCAATAATTTTGGCATCCTTTGACATCTTACACGCTTGAATGAATTGAAGTGAAGTGGTAGGTTTAATTTGATACCAACTCACTTCTGTTTCTTGTTTGGTGGAAAAGACGGTTTCCCAATGTTGTTTTTTTTCTGACATATTCATTTTTTTAACCACAAAGCACACAAAGAAGGCACTAAGTTCGCAAAGGGTTTATTTTTGATTTTTTTGATTCTTTCTATTTTTTTGATTCTTTCTATTTTTTCGATTCTTTCAATTTTTTCGATTCTTTCAATTTTAAATTTAACAACAACCCGAATCCGGTATGCAACAAGAGTTGGCTTTTGATTTCCACTCACCTATTTTTACTTTCAACTTTTCAGGCGGAATGCCACATTTGTCTTTGGCTAAACAATCCGTTAGCTTTGACGTTAAGAAGAATGTTGTGCCATCAAAATCCAAATCAAATTTTCCAATGGTGGTTGACATTTGGTATTCTACTTCTATGGCTGCATCAGGTAAGTGCAATGTATTTTCAGAAAGTTCAATGATGTTTAACAGTTTGTCAGAATGTAAGCGATGATCGTAATCATTCGCTTCCCAAAGCTGAAAATTGATGACTTCCTCGGTGCGAACGGTTCCGCCACAATCAATGAAATGTTTGGTCACTTTTCCCACTTCCGTCACATGAAAATGACTGGGGACTAAATCGCCACTTGGCAATTGAAAAGTAATGGTAGAAAGGTTTTTTAAAGCTGATTTTATTTGTGATAGTTTCATTATAAAAGTATTAAGATTCAAGTATTAAGTATTAAGATTTTGGAATTGAATTAACAACATTTATTCTTCAACTTTTGACGAATTGCACCAAAATGATGTTCAATTTGAGCAATCGTATCCGGATTTAGGCAATAACAAATGGAGGTTCCTTCAATCGTACCTTGAATGATATTTGCATTTTTGAGTTCCTTTAAATGCTGTGAAACCGTGGGCTGAGCCAAAGGCAAAACCTCAACAATATCGCCGCAAATACACGTATCTACCGTCAATAAATAATCGACAATGGCAATTCTGGCTGGATGAGCCAAGGCTTTGAACAAATTGGCCATTTCATTTTGTTCCAATGAAAAAGAATCTGATTTGGATGCTCCCATTTTTTTATTCAATTATTATATTGCAATATTACGATATAACAATAGAAGAAACAACTATTTTCTTGAAAATAAATTTCAATGGATTAAAAAACCCTATTTAAGTTTATTGAACAATAA
>JANJWE010000323.1 GCA_024709705.1 Flavobacterium sp.
TATGTTTATGCAGGATACTCTAAATGACTTCATATCTGATGGAAAAAAAACCTGGCGATTGGTTCGTAACCGAATTGGTGATATTTTTGATATTAACAATCCAAAACTCAGAGACAACAAAGAACACCGAGATATAATCATTTTTAATATTGATGAAGTTGAAATGCAACTTCCGGTATTAATTGGTGATTATACAGACTTTTACTCTAGTAGAGAACATGCTACCAACGTTGGTAAAATGTTTAGAGATCCAGAAAATGCCTTATTACCCAATTGGCTTCACATACCGGTTGGTTATCATGGTAGAAGCTCCTCTGTAGTTCCTTCTGGTATTCCGGTTCATAGACCCATGGGTCAAACATTACCGAATGGTGAATCGCAGCCTGTATTTGGCCCTTCTAGATTGGTTGACTTTGAATTGGAAATGGCTTTCATAACTACTGATGCTAACATAATGGGTGAAAATATTCCTGTGAATGAAGCTGAAGATTATATTTTTGGAATGGTTTTGTTAAACGATTGGAGTGCTCGAGATATTCAAAAGTGGGAATATGTTCCTCTCGGACCCTTCTTAGCCAAAAATTTTGCTTCTTCTATTTCACCATGGATAGTCACTATGGATGCTTTGGAACCATTTAGAACCAAAGGGCCAAAACAAGAACCTGCACCACTTCCATATCTTCAACTCAAAGGGAAACATGCTTATGATATCAATTTGGAAGTTTACATTGCACCCGAAAATAAAGAGGCTTCATTAGTGAGCAAATCGAATTTTAAATACATGTATTGGTCAATGGCCCAACAATTAGCTCATCACACTTCTAATGGATGTAAAGTCAATTCAGGTGACATGATGGGAAGTGGAACTATCTCCGGACCTACTCCGGATAGTTTTGGCTCTATGCTAGAGCTAACATGGGGTGGCAAAAATCCAGTAACCTTAAAAGATGGAAGTGAACGTAAATTTATAAATGACAATGACACTGTTATTATGAAAGGATACTGTCAAAATAGTTTAGTTCGAATCGGATTTGGAGAAGTATCATCTAAATTACTCCCTCCTTTTGTTCGAAAATAATAAATAGCTGCTCCGGTTTTCAACCGGAGTTTTTTTTATAAAAAAGAAATTAGAATTAATTTTTTCTTTTACCTTAGTTCCAATAAATATATCTGTTAAAATATTTTCCATGAAAAAAATTACTCTGTTTTTCATTTGTACTTTATTTCTAACTTGTGGTGTGAAACAAACCCGAAATATGTTGACATCCGGTGAGTATGATGCGGCTATACAACTCGCTGTTTCCGGTTTGAGAGGAAATAAAACAGCCAAGGGCAAACAAGACTATGTTTATCTTCTAGAAGAAGCTTTTGCTAAAGCAAAGGAACGTGATTTGAGAAATATTGCCGCTTGGTCAAAAGATGCTAATCCTCAAAATTTGGACAAAATTTACAATACCTATGTTAGGTTAAATAATCGTCAGGAATTAATCAGACCGCTTTTGCCTTTACCGCTATTGAAAGAAGGTAGAAATGCAATTTTTCCATTAGATGATTATTCTACTGAAATTATTGATAGTAAAAACGCCTTGTCTAATTTTTTGTACACTAACGCTAAAAACAGTCTTCAAAATGCATCAAAATTTGAAGCCCGTAAAATTTTTGATGATTTAAGGTATTTAAATTCAATCAATCCCGGATTTAAAGATGTAAACCAATTAATAAATGAAGCTCAGTTCAAAGGAACCGATTTTGTTCATGTTTTTGCAAAAAACGAAACCAATATTATGATTCCTAACCGTTTGCAAAATGATTTATTGGATTTTAGCACCTATGGATTAAATGATAAATGGACGGTTTATCATAGCAATAGACAACAAGGTATTACCTATGATTTGGGTATTATTTTAAACTTTAGAGCAATCAATATTTCACCCGAACAAATCAGAGAAAAACAAGTTATTCAAGAAAAACAAATCAAAGACGGTGTAAAAAATTTGGTGGATGCCAATGGAACTATTGTGCGAGACAGTTTAGGAAATCCTATAAAAGTTGACAAATTTATCACTGTAAAAGGAACAGCATACCAATTTACTCAATTTAAAGCCTGCCAAGTAACCGCAAAAGTAGATTATATTGATTTCAACAACAATCAACTTTTAAATTCATTCCCATTAACCAGTGAATTCATTTTTGAACATATTTATGCCACTTTTAGAGGTGATAGACGTGCTTTTGACGAACAAATTATAGGCTATTTTGGTAGAAGAGCTGTGCCTTTTCCATCAAATGAACAAATGGTTTTTGATACCGGCGAAGATTTGAAAGCGAAATTGAAGGATATAATTAGTAGAAATAGAATCAGACGATAATTTCTAAACAAATTTTTTCAAGCTACTAATCTCAATTCCATCATGTGATTCATGATAAACACATTTACCCGCTTTAATCAAAAGAATTTGTGGCGATTGATGCATCACTTCAAAACGATTAGCAATTTCATTTGAAATAGTTCTATACTCCAATAAATCTAAAAAATACGGTTGCAATTGTTCTTTTGAAAAATCATATTCGTTTTCAAAATTTTTTAAGGCAAATCGACTTATACTGCAACGGGTACTGTGTTTAAAAATCAAAACCGGTTGTTGATGCGATAATTCTACAAGTTCATTCAGCTGACCTAAATCGGTGAGCATCCTCCATCCTACTTTGGTTGGTTTTTCATTTTCTGAACTTCCGAATACATTGGTAAAAAAACTCATTTTTGTCTTATTTTAGGACATTTTGACTTGTTATTGAACTAGATTTGTTCAAAAATCAGTCATTTTGTCTTCTTTTTTTGGATTGGAATACATATTGACATTAGCACTACAAAGATATTGAAAATCAATTTAGAAATCATCTGATAAAAAATATACCGTATTGTTATGAACTTAAAAAATTTAACCATCAAATCGCAAGAAGCTTTGCAACAAGCTCAGCAAATTGCACAAGGTTTTGGGCAGCAACAACTCGAAAACGAGCACATTTTCAAAGGAATTTTGGAGGTGGATGAAAACGTTGCTCCTTTTATTCTGAAAAAAATGAATGTGAATGTGAATTTGTTTTCACAAATTTTAGATAGTACCATTCAAAGTTTCCCAAAGGTTTCGGGTGGCGAATTGATGCTTTCTCGTGAAGCAGGAACAATGTTAAACGAAGCGTCTATCCTTGCCAAAAAAATGAACGACGAATACGTTTCAATCGAACATTTAATCTTAGCCATTTTCAAATCCAAAAGTAAAGTTGCTCAAATTTTGAAAGACCAAGGAGTAACCGAAAAAGGATTGGAAGCCGCAATTTCTGAATTGCGTAAAGGCGAACGGGTTACTTCTGCATCAGCCGAAGAAACTTATAACGCTTTGAATAAATACGCCAAAAACCTCAACGACTTAGCCAAAAACGGCAAACTCGACCCAGTGATTGGTCGTGATGAAGAAATCCGAAGAGTATTGCAAATTCTTTCCCGCAGAACCAAAAACAATCCAATGTTGGTTGGTGAACCCGGTGTTGGTAAAACCGCGATTGCCGAAGGTTTAGCACACCGAATTGTGGCTGGCGACGTTCCCGAAAACCTGAAAGACAAAATCGTTTTTTCTCTAGATATGGGAGCTTTGATTGCTGGTGCCAAATACAAAGGTGAATTTGAAGAACGCCTAAAATCAGTTGTAAAAGAAGTCATTAGTTCTGAGGGAGATATTGTCCTTTTTATTGACGAAATTCACACTTTAGTGGGTGCCGGAGGTGGCGAAGGTGCAATGGATGCCGCCAATATTCTGAAACCGGCTTTGGCTCGTGGCGAATTGCGAGCAATTGGTGCCACCACTTTAGACGAATACCAAAAATATTTTGAAAAAGACAAAGCCTTGGAACGACGTTTTCAGAAAATTATGGTGGATGAACCGGATACCGAAAGTGCTATTTCAATTTTGCGAGGTATAAAAGAAAAGTATGAAACGCATCATAAAGTTCGCATCAAAGACGAAGCCATTATTGCTGCCGTTGAATTATCGCAACGCTATATTTCTAATCGATTCTTACCTGACAAAGCCATCGATTTAATGGATGAAGCCGCTTCTAAATTGCGAATGGAAATCAATTCCAAACCCGAAGAATTGGATGTATTGGATCGTAAAATTATGCAATTAGAAATCGAAATCGAAGCCATTAAACGCGAAAATGACGAAGCTAAACTGAAAATTTTAGGTTTGGAATTAGCCAACTTAAAAGAAGAACGCAACGAGATTTTTGCCAAATGGAAATCGGAAAAAGAAGTGGTAGATAACATCCAAAACGTGAAAATTGAGATTGAAAACTTTAAATTGGATGCCGAACGTGCCGAGCGTGATGGCGATTATGGAAAAGTTGCTGAAATCCGTTACGGAAAAATTAAAGAAGCTCAAGAGCGTTTGGATAAATTACAAATGCAATTAGAAGAAAATCAGTCGGGAACTTCCTTGATTAAAGAAGAAGTAACCCGAGAAGATATTGCCGAAGTGGTAGCCAAATGGACCGGTGTTCCCGTGACAAAAATGCTACAAGGAGAACGCGAAAAGTTATTACGATTAGAAGACGAATTGCATCATCGTGTGGTGGGTCAAGAAGAAGCCATCGAAGCCATTAGTGATGCGGTTCGTAGAAGCCGTGCCGGACTGCAAGACATGAAAAAACCCATTGGTACATTCCTTTTCTTAGGAACAACCGGTGTAGGAAAAACCGAATTAGCGAAAGCGTTAGCCGAATATTTATTTGACGATGAAAATGCCATGACTCGCATCGATATGAGTGAATACCAAGAACGTCATGCCGTGAGCCGATTGGTAGGTGCTCCTCCCGGATATGTAGGTTATGATGAAGGCGGTCAGTTGACCGAAGCCGTGCGACGTAAACCGTATTCAGTGGTTTTATTGGATGAAATTGAAAAAGCTCATCCAGATACCTTTAATATATTGTTACAAGTTTTGGATGAAGGAAGATTAACCGATAACAAAGGTCGTGTAGCCGATTTCAAGAACACCATTATTATCATGACATCGAATATGGGAAGTCATATTATTCAAGAAAAATTTGAAAATTTATCCGGTGGAATTGAAGCCGCAACCGAAGCTGCAAAAGTAGAAGTATTGGGATTATTGAAACAAACTGTTCGTCCAGAGTTTATCAATCGAATAGATGAAATTGTAATGTTTACACCATTATCTAATACCAATATTAGAGAAATTGTGGGCTTACAGTTAAAAAGTGTTACCAAAATGTTGGCTCAGCAAAACATCACGATGGATGCCACTCCCGAAGCCATTGATTATTTAGCAAAAAAAGGGTACGACCCTCAATTTGGAGCTAGACCTGTAAAACGAATAATTCAACGCGAAGTATTGAATAGGTTATCGAAAGAAATATTGAGTGGCAAAGTGCAAACCGATAGCATCATTTTATTGGATGCTTTTGATAATGAGTTGGTTTTTAGAAACCAAAGTGAATTAGTTAAGTAAGTAGTTTTTTCATAGTGATTAGTTAAGAGAAGGGCACCAATTCAGAGATGAGTTGGTGCTTTTTGATATTTTATTTTTTATACTATACTTTTACAATAAAAATTGAGTTTTATAAGAATAAGTAAAAAATATGAAATTTATTATTTTCTTTCTCCTTTTTTCATTGGCAAGTTTTGCACAAACCACTGAAGAATATGCTAAAAAGTCGCATCACAATTTACCGGGCGAAAAAGTGTATCTTGAAAGTGAAGTGGAAATAAAACCTAAATTAATGTATGGAGATAATGCCATGTATCGTTTTATATCTCGCAGTTTCAAATTTCCAAACGAACCGGCGATTCCCAAAATTGTGTGTAGTTTCGTTATAGAACTAGATGGCTCTATTTCGGATATAAAAGTGGTAAATAACATCTCCGAATCATATAAAAAAGAGGCTGTCAGAGTTTTAAAATTGTTTAAAGAGCCCTGGTATCCGGCAGTTAAAAACAACCAACAAGTGAGGTGCCAAATCATTTATCCCATACAATTTGATCGATTGTAAAATCCCAAAAGGGGTTAAATTTATGGTAAATCCAATTTTCAAATAGGTAAAAAAAAGTAAAAATTGTATTTTAGCAGAAACATGAAAATTATGCCAAAATACACAATACTATTTTTATTGAGTTCAATACAATGGATCTATTCACAATCTGTGCAATTTGAAAAATCTATTGCGACAGCTTTTGAAAAGGCAAAAGCCAACAATAAAATAGTTTTTATTGAATACTACAATACCGATTGTTCTATTTGTAAAAGTATAGAACCTCTTTTTGATAATCCAGAAATAGCTGCTTTTTACAACTCCAATTTTGTGAATTATAAAATGAACTTAAAAAACGGACTTAAGGGTCCGGATAGTCTTTTCATGGCTCAAACTAAGCTTAAATTCTCAGGTGTTCCATTTTTCTTGTTTTTTGATTATTCTAAAAATTTTATTCATTATTCGGGAGCCAAAAACGACGTAAATTATATATTAAACATTGGTAAAAAAGCTTTAAATAAAGAAGAAAGGTTAGGAAATGTGGAAAACAAATACAATGCCGGTGACAGAAGTATCAAAACGTTATACAGTTACACAGATTTGCTCCAACTTCAACAAGATTATGCGATGGCCAACAAAGTTACCAGTCAACTTTATGAGGTTTACCCCAAGCAAAACTTAAGTTCGCATCAAAGTTATTTGATACTTAAAAATGCAGTTACCAGTATTGATAATGGCTTTTTTAAATATTGGTATGAAAATAAAGATAAATTAACCGGATTTGAAAAAGGGTCCAATTCCGGAACCGAAATAAAACTACTGGAACAAATTGTGATTCAATCCATCCGAAACGAAAAACAAGATTGGGATTTATCAAAAATTAAAGAAGTAAAACAAATGACTGTAAACTTGGGAATGTCTAAAGACGGTAACGATTTTCTTTGGGAAGATGAGGTAAGTCTGTTGTTAAAGTATAAAGAAAATGATGAAGCACAGAGTCTTTTTAAGCATTTGTTAAACCAAAGTCAAAATATCTATTCCTCCATTTATATAACTGACTATTTTTTAAATAGAACAGAAGAACCTATTGTGATTCAAACAATCTTAGCAACAATACAAGAACTTTTGAAATCGAAAATGGAGGCAGAACAAAAAGGCGACTTATTATTACAGGAGTTAATTTGTTACCAAAAAATGAAAGATATTACAAGTTTTAATCTAAAAAAACAAACTGCATTGGATTTCTATAAAAAGTCCGGTTTGAACCCTCAAGCTATTCATCAATTATAAAAAAACGCCAGTGAATCACTGGCGTTTTAACTTAACAAACTAACTAATCTATTGCGAGTAATAGATTCTATTTATGGGTATAATCATACCCTGTTTCAATATCACTTTGTCGTCAGTTACTCCCCAAATAGTCGTTTCTACTACTTTTTTGGATGAACAATCTTCAAAAAAAATTTTAGTCTTCAATTGTTCCAAATTACCCAAAGACAAAGCTCTAGATAATTCAGAAATACGTTTTCGCTTCAGTTCCTTGTCTTCAAGAACATCTGTAGTAGGAAATACCAATGAGTGGATATTTTCCTTCTCAATGGGTTCAAATGTGGCTGTCATGTAAAAATGATTAGGTATAAAATTTGAAAGTTCTGTAAATACGATTAATAGGAATTCCAATTCCTTGATTGAGTATTACCCGTTTCTTGGTAACACCACAGACCTTTGCTTCAACAACTTTTTTAGACTCATTATCCTCAAAATAAATTTTGATTTTAAAGTAATCTAAATTTCCAAATGACAAGGCTAATTTTAATTCGGATAACCGCTGATGAATTGCTTCATTTTTCTGTAATACATCAGACTTTGGAAAGACGAGAGAAGAAATTTTCTCGTTTTCAATGGATTCGTAAAGAGAGGCCATAGTACTGAATTTAGGTTAATAATTAGATTAAGGGGACTCAAATTTAACAAAAAAACAATAACTTATTAAAAATACAGCACTTTTTTTATAATTAATATTAATTTTTGTGGTTTCCCGTAAAGTTTAATCCATTTCAAAACCAAAAATCCATTAACCCGTATTGAGTTTACATTTCAAAAAAATTATTGGGTTAACAGAAGTAATTTATAGTTAAGAAAAAAGGGTTGGTGCTCGTAAAGTTGAAAAGAGTTGTTGCTAAAAATATTAATCGATTTTGAGGTGTATTTTTTTTCTAAAACGAACTTGGAAAAATATAGATATAAAAAAATCCCTTGAGCCAAGCTCAAGAGATTTTACCGTCGGGATGACTGGATTCGAACCAGCGACCCCTAGCACCCCATGCTAGTACGCTACCAGGCTGCGCTACATCCCGAAAAGTGATGGCAAAAGTATGTTTTTTGAATCAATATCACAATTATTTTTAAAAATAATCTTAATGAATTTTCGTTATCCATTCGTAAATAATTGACTACATTTGAAAAAACACATTTTTTTTTATGTCTGAATTTGAAAAACAATACCAACATATCCTTAACAATCTGCAGTTTGAGGACTTTAATTGGGTAACCAAACGTATTATCGACTTAACTTTAGATACCGAAAACGAATCCTTTTATAACCGAACTGTTACTTTTTTAGACTATACAGACACTCAACCTTCAAATGAAGATTTAAAAATAGAATGTCAAAAGTTACTAACAGAACTGTATGATTTTTTAAAAAACAAAACAGAGCCCCAGAAAAAACTTTTGGTTTCTTGTCAAGAAATGACAAAAAAATACAGCAGTAACGGATTTTCACTTGGTCCCATTTCTTTAAATATTCATGAAGGCGAAATAATAGGATTAGTGGGCGAAAACGGAAATGGTAAAACCACTTTGTTGCGTACTTTATGTGGTGAATTCACACCCACAGACGGAAAACTCACCTATCATTTTGAACACACCGATTTGTATGATTTACGAACGAAATTGGTTTACATTCCGCAAAGAACTGAATCGTGGTACGGATCTATGTTTGAAAATTTGCAATTTACAGCTACTCATTATGGCTACAAACCTTCAGAGAATAAATGGGTTGTAGAACTTGTAATTGCCCGTTTGGGATTGAGGAAATTTAAGAATTACAAATGGAAAGACTTATCGTCCGGTTATAAAATGCGATTTGAATTAGCTAGATTGTTACTTCGAAAATCTAAAATTTTACTCATTGATGAGCCTTTGGCTAATCTGGATATTCTTGCCCAACAAACCATTTTGGAGGATTTTAAAACCATTGCCAAATCTCCTTTTCGTCCGTTAGGAATAGTATTGAGTTCTCAACAGCTTTATGAAGTAGAAAAAACATCAGATCAAGTGGTGTTTTTAAAAAATGGACAACAAAAAAATCTACATGAAAATTCCGCATCATCTTCTGATAGAGTATTGAATTTCATTGTAGAGTTTGAAACAACATGGACTCAAAATGCCTTAGACAAATTACTTAAAAAACATCATTTGGTCTCACTTCACTTTAATGGAAGTACATTTATAGCCGAGTTTGACAATGAATTTACGAGTTTCGACTTTTTAAAAATCGTTCATGATGAAGAGATTCCCATGAATTACTTTAGAGACATTTCAAATT
>JANJWE010000025.1 GCA_024709705.1 Flavobacterium sp.
GCCGAAATATTGGGGAATATGAAAAATTTGCTTTCACTGTTTTCAAGGTCAGAGCTGTAAAACAATGATACACCCACATTCAAAGACAAATCGTCTTTATTGTAATTAAATGATGGACTCAAACCAAAATTGGCAAAACCGTAAGAAATTGCGGGTCCATCAAAGTAATTTTTTTCGAAACTCCCGGAAATATAGTCTAAACTCACATCGGTTTTAATTTGAGTATCCATCAAATCAAATGCAAATGAAGGTTGAGCTACAAATCTATTCTCGGCTGAACCATGAGCATCCCAAAAACGGTTAAACTTAATTTTTGCCCCTGTAAAAAAACTTTCTTCAAAAGAAATACTTCCACCCAAATAGAAATTATGATACGTTTGAGCCACATCTTTATTGGTAAAATAATCTAAATTATTAGCAAAATAATCTTGGTTCAAACCATACCAATTGTACATTTGGTTTTGGTATCCTATATCAGCTGTCCAAGTCATATGCTTTTGCATACTTCCATAGGTAGCATCTAAAGAGGTGTTGTAGAACTTATCATCCAAAATCAAATCATTAATTCCGCCTTGAGATGAATGATGTCGTAACATAGCCCCAAAGTAATCGGAATTACTAATTTTTTCGGTTACAAACAATTCACCTAAAATTCTTCCATAGTTACCAAATCCTAATGAAGCATAATTGGAATACAATTTTTCTTTTTTAGTTTTATCTACATTAGCTGCTCTACCTTTGGCTGGTGTAAAAGTTGAAGCTACCGGGAAAGAAAAAATGGTATATTGAATGTTTTCCATTTTGGTATTCTCATCGTCTTCCAATGACGGGGTTTCTTTTACCTTGAAAGCATCAGAAATAGTTGCCGAATAGGGTTTTACAACATTAACTACTTCTGTTCCAATATTCTCATCTTTTTTCTGAGCTAGTGCTCCTGAAAAATTCAACGCAAGTGTAAGTAGTAAAAAGGGTTTAAAAAATTTATTTTTCATTGGTATATACTTAGGTTGAAAGTTTAGTTTTGAATAGAAGAGTTTCTTTTAGACTCTTCAGCTTTGATTCGGGTTAATTCAGTTTGAGCTTCTTCAACTACATCCGGAAACTCCGTAAAATTTTTAATTAAACTTTCCAAAATGTAAGTAGCTTGAAAACTGTCGTTCAAGGCATAGTTATTTTTTGCCATAATAACCAATCCTTTGGCACCAAAATATTTATAACCGGAATATTCTTTGGCCAATTTTTGGGCTGCTGTATTTGAAGCTTCAAATTTGCCTTCTTTATTTTTAAAATATACATCATAATATAATGCTTCTGCTGCCAACTCGCCTTTGGCAATAGTTTGCAACTTGGCATAAGCGGCTTTTGCTTTAACCCAATCGTTTGTTTTTACAGCAGAACGAGCAATAATTATTTGAGCATCACTTTTCACTTTATCATCTACTTTGGCGTTTGCTAAAACTTTTTCGGCATAGGCAACTGCTTTTGTATAATCTTGTTGCTCGTAATACGACTTCATAAGATTAGATTGAGCAAAAGTTACATTTTGAGGAAAATCGGCTTCGTTTTCCAATCGAATTAAAACCGGAATGGCTAAGGCAAATTCTTTTCTTTTCAAATGAATTTCAGATAATTGAGCCAAAGCTTGTTCTGTATATTCACTTCTTGGTTTTGAGATTACAAATTGATAATTTGGAATCGCATTGGCTTCTAACCCATCTGCAAAATACAATTGAGCGAGATAAAAATTGGCTTTCAAGGCATGAATTCCATTGGGAAACTTTGTAACATAACTGCTAAAACCCGCAATAGCTGCTTTGGTATTGTTCTGTAAATATTGCTTCTCTGCCGATTCAAAACTTGTGTTATCCAACTCGGCATCAGATACTTCAACATAGTCCAACGTTCTCACCCAAGTTGCATACTCATCGACTTTTCCGGTGTCAATATAAATTTGGCGTGCAGTTGAAACGGCTTCCAAAGCCTCGGGAGTTCTGGGATAATCTGAGGCCACCATTTTAAACTTAGTTAATGCCTGTTGTGACTTATCCGAGTTGTAATACAACAATCCTTGTCTCAAAATGGCTTTAGCCGCAAAAGAACCGTTTCTAAACTCGGATATCAATTGATCGTATGCTTTAAGAGCTTGTTCCGTTTTATTTTCGTTAGTATAGGTATTTCCTAATTCAAAAAGAGCATCATCACGGTATTGCGATTTGGGGAAACTTTTCAAAAACTGATTTAAGTCTTCTATTTTTTTCTCATTTCGGGCTACAAAACCATAACTTAAAGCTTTTTGAAACGCTGCATAATCGGCATCTACACCTTTCATTTCAATGGCTTTATTGTAAGCTTCCATAGCCGGCCAGTATTTTGAGGTAACAAAATAACTGTCTCCCATTCGTAAATAACTATCATTCAAACGAATTTTATCTTCTTTACCGGAATCAATATGATTTTGAAAACGTGCAGCGGCTTGCTCGTATTCTTTTAGTTTAAAATGAGTGTAACCTAAATGATAGTTGATATTTTTATACTCTGGGGTTTGTTTGGCTTCTGCATAGCCTAAAAACTGTTTGAAGGAGATAAGAGCTTCAGCAAAATTATCCAAAACGTATTCGGTTTCACCCTTCCAAAAAAGGGCTCGTGCTGTAAATTTAGCATCTCTAGGTTCGTTTATCGATTTTTTAAACATACTCATAGCCTCGGCATAATTGCCATCGGTATACAACTCCAAACCTCTGTAAAAAGTAACTTTTTGATAGGCTTGTTTGTTGCTAAAGCTTTTGTTTTTTTCAATAAGTTCAAGAGCTCCTTTATAATTTTTCGAAGTAATGTAAGAATTAATCAAAAGCGTTTCTACCTCTTGTTTATTGGGACTATTGGGGTATTTTTCTAAAAATGAAGCTAGAACGCCCGGAATCGATTGGTATGAATTTCCAATTTCATAACTCAGTTTTGCATAATTCAAATAGGCATCTTCTTGAATTTTTAAATCAAAATTCATTTCAGATGCATTTTTAAAAGCATTAAGTGCTTGCTGTTTTTTATCGGTTTTCAAATAACTTTCACCTAAATGGTAGTAGGCATTTTGAGCCACGGCATCGTTTCCGTTAATGATTTTATTAAATTGAGCAATCGCATTTTCATAATCGGATTGCTTGTAATACGAATAGCCAAATAAATAAAAGTCGGTATTGGTCCATTTGCCTTTTTTTCCTTTGTATTCTTTTAAATAAGGAATTGCCTTGTCGTATTGTTTTAAATTGAAATAACTTTCTCCGATAATTTTATTAAGTTCCGATTTTTCCAGAGCATCACTTTTGGGCATTGCGGCTAAACCTAAATCGATAGCCTTTTGAAAATTACCCAACTTAAAATTCATATCTGCTTGGTAGTAGGACATTTTTTCTTTGTACTTCTGCTCCCCTTCAACTTGGTCAAAATATTGATTGGCTTGCTGGTAATTGTCTTTTTCATACTCCATATATCCTAAATAATATTTGGACTGAGAGCCATATTCTTTAGAATTCACCACACGATTAAAGTACGTTGTAGCTTCTTTCTTTTTTCCTCCGGAGAAATTGGCATATCCTTTTTGAAAATAATATTTTTCTTTTTGAGCATTCGATAAACTGTTTTCATCTACTTTATCAAACCATTGTAAAGCTTGCGGATATTTTCCTTCATCAAAATAATAATGAGCCACTTCAATAAAAGCTTGATTGTGTCTGGAACTCGTAGGATAATTTGCTACAAAAGACTCCATCAAAACATCGGCATTAGGTTGATTCAATCTTATGGCACAATTGGCAATATAATACGCACAATCTGATTTTATATCCTCTGAAACTTCTTGTTCCAAAGCCTTTTTGAAAAGATTTTGAGCCGAGAGGTATTGTTTTTCTTTATACAATTCTACTGCTCTGTTGTACTCGGCAGAAATATGTGTGTAAACTTCCGATTTTTGGGCATTTGAAATAAATAGAACAAACAGAAAAGAGAAAGTTAAAATCCAATTTTTATTTTGCATAAGACAAGATTTTGTTTAAGTAACAAATTTAGGGTTTCACCAAATAATAAACGGTTTTAGAATTGACTTTATTATGAACAAGTTTGTAAACAATTCTTAAAAAAACCAAATTCACTTATCAAAATTCATGCCTTAAGAAACGAGAGGCTGCTATTTGAAATAAAATTTTGAAAAACTTGTTATTGTTAGTACTTTTACCCAACTTAAAATCATCAGCATGTCACAACCTATCGTATCGCTTCAAAATGTAACTATTTTTCAAGACGAAAATATGGTACTTCAAAATATTTCTTTAGAAGTAAATAGAGGCGAATTTATCTATGTAATTGGTAAAACCGGAACCGGGAAAAGTAGTTTTATGAAAACCTTATATGCCGATTTACCTTTAAAAAGTGGCGAAGGAAGTATAGTTGATTTTGATTTAAAACAACTCAAAGAAAAAGAGATTCCGTATTTGAGAAGAAAAATAGGCATCGTTTTCCAAGATTTTAAATTACTTCCAGACCGCAGTATTTTTGAAAATTTGGAGTTTGTATTGAAAGCCACCGGTTGGAAAGAAAAAGCCGAAATGCAATTCAAAATTGATGAAGTTTTAGAAAAAGTAGGTATGAAATCTATGGTTCATAAAATGCCACACCAATTATCCGGTGGTGAACAACAACGAGTAGCAATAGCTCGAGCCTTGTTGAATGACCCTGAATTGATTTTGGCCGATGAACCCACTGGAAATCTAGATCCTCAAACTAGTGTGGAAGTCATGGAAGTATTGCGTAAAATCAACCAAAACGGAAAAACGATTATCATGGCTACCCATGATTATGCGTTGATTATGAAATTCCCGTCTAAGACTTTAAAATGTGAAGACAGCACTATCTTTGAGGTAGTGCAAAGAACGGTTTAGATGATTTCTATTCTAATTCCAACATATAATTGTTCTATTAAAAATCTTGTTCAAAAGTTACACGAACAAGTTTCCCGTTCTGGAATTCCTTTTGAAATACGGGTATTGGAAGACGGCTCTTCTGATGAATATCTGTTGGAAAACCGAAGTATTGAATCTTTATCCTTTTGCAATTACACCCTAAATCCAACCAATTTAGGCAGAACGCAAACCCGACATCGATTGGCTGAACATGCTCAGTATGATTGGTTGTTATTTCTAGATGCCGATGTTATGCCGGTAGATGATAATTTTATTGAAAATTATATAGCCCATAAAACAAATAATTCCGTTTTTTTTGGAGGTCATATTTATGAAGATAAAAAACCTAATAGTTCTCAAATTCTTCGTTATACCTACGGAAAAGAAAGAGAAGAAAGTTCAATTTCAGAACGATTAAAAAACCCATACCAATTTGTCTTTTCCGGCAATATGATGATTGAAAAAAAACTGTTTTTAGAATTAAATTATTCTGAAAATCATAATTTTTATGGCATGGACATTTACTTCAGTTACCAATTATTCATACGCAAAATAAATATAATCCCCATAGATAATACTGTATATCATCTAGGTTTAGAAAACAATATCGTATTTTTTGAAAAAGCATTAGATAGTGTAGTTTCACGTAAAAAACTTTTGATGGACTATCCCAATATTTATCAAATTAATGCATTATTAAGCTATTATATAACTTTAAAAAAATGGAGATTGGCACCAATATTTCGTATTGGATTTGATGTATTTGAAAAATTTTTACGAAATAAAATTCTCTCTAACAATCCTAAATTAATTTATTTCGATTTGTATCGTTTGGGTTATATTTGTTCGCTAAAGTAATCTAATGGAACCTTACTTTTCTATAATTATTCCGCTTTATAACAAAGAAAAAGCGATTGAAAAAACCCTAAAAAGTGTTTTTCATCAATCGTTTACGGATTATGAAATACTTGTAATCAATGATGGTTCAACGGATAAAAGCGAAGAAAAAGTAAAACGTTTTTCAGACGAACGATTACGCTTAATTTCTACAGAAAACAGAGGCGTTTCACAAGCCCGAAATTTGGGAATAAACGAATCAAAAGGAAAATTAGTTGCTTTTTTAGATGCAGATGATTATTGGTTTCCGAATCACTTACAAATCTTATCACAATTATACCAAAATTTCCCTGAAGCCGGATTATTAGCCACTAATTACCAATTTTATTATTCGGATAAAAAAATCATTCAGCCTGTTTTTGATGACATTCCAACTGAAAATTGGAGAGGAATAGTAACAGATTTTTTTCATTCGAGTATGAAATACCGAATCGCTTGGACCAGTGCGGTAGCTGTGCCTAAAAAAGTACTAGATGTGGTTGGCAATTTCGATGAAAACATTACCCTTGGAGCGGGTGAAGATACTGATTTATGGATTCGAATTGCACTAAAACATCCGGTTGCTTTTGATAATGAAGTCAGTGCAAATTATCAAATGGAAACTGAAAACCGTATTTCGTTGAGCAAAACGCTTGAACGACGATTTTCTAAATTAGATAAATTTTTAAACGATGAGCAATCCAATTCATCCTTAAAAAAATACTTGGACTTGTATCGTGCAGAGTTTGCTTTGAAACACAAATTGGTTGGTGATATAAAATCCTTTCACTTTTATAAAAATGCTATTTCAAAAGAAAATTTGCATTGGAAAACGAAACTCCTATTTCAACTTCCAATTCCTATTTTGCAGTTTATATATGTTATGAAAAAGAAATTAGAATTTTTCAATATTCAAACCAGTGCCTATCATTAAGCTTTTGAATCTAAAAAGGCTTGGAAATCTCTAATGTAATCTGCTTCTTCAAACACATCAGAAGCAACCACTAAACAAACCGAACCGGAAGAAAAGTTTTTTAATTCCCGCCAAATGCCTTCGTTAATCAATAAACCTTCAAACGGTTTATTTAATGTAACTGTTTCTTCTGCTTTTCCATCGTTCAAAATAACATCAAAACTGCCGCTTAAAGCAATTAAACATTCACGTTGTTGAATATGAGCATGACCACCCCGCTCTGCTCCTGCCGGAACATCATACAGATAGTAAACCCTTTTTATATCAAAAGGAACTACTTCTTTTTCAATCACCGATAAATTTCCTCTCGGGTCTTCTATTTTTGGAATTGGAATTCGTTTGATATTCATCTTTAGGTTAAGTTAAAATTGTTTTCCAATCTTTAATAAACTGTTCAAAGGAATGCAAATCTTTTTGATTTTGAGCATTTTTTTTACATTTTGCATACAATTCTTTATCCGAAATCATTCGCTCCATAACAATTTTCAGGGCTTCAAAGTTTTGATTTTCAACCAACAAACCATTTTCATTGGATTTAATTATTTCATTGGGTCCGGAGGCACAATCGAATGAAACAACCGGAGTTCCGCATGCTAAAGTTTCTGTTAAAACGGTTGGATAACCTTCATTTTTACTACACAAAACCAAAAAATGTGCTTTATTCATGAACGGATATGGATTCGATTGAAATCCGTAAAAATGAATTTTTTCCTTCAATTGTAATCGCTCAACTAAATGTTCAAATTGAGAACGTAAAACTCCATCTCCCAAAAAAACCAAATGATAAGCCGATGTGGCCAAATCGGATTGTGCGTAAGTTTCAATTAATTTATCAAATTGTTTGATGTTGTCCTCATCCATTCTTCCAGCCGCCAAGATGTAAGGAAAATTTATCGAAATTGGTTTATCCGCCAGTAGCTGAATAGTATCATAATCAATTGGATTGTAAATAGTAGTAACGTTTGAGAAACCATACAAATCGATTATTTTATCTTCAATGGCTTTAGAAATCGTTACTATTTTAAAAGTTTTTTGATACAACAATTTACTAATCCAATTGTTTTTTGGAAAGTAAAAATCTAATTTGTAATTATGTACGGTAGGAATATAACGAGATGTAAAAACGAATTTGGTCAACAAGAACTCCATTAGCGGCTTAGTTCTACCACGAAAATCTATTAAAAAATCAAATTTTTCATTTCTAATGAAATTTCGAAGTATAAAAAACCGTCTCAATCGATTAAATACTCCATTTTTGTATGGACTTAAATGAAATACTTTTCCACGATAATCAAATTCAATTTCCGGATTAACCAAGATATGATACACCTCATAGCCTGCATTTTCAAATGCGATGGAATATAAAGCTTGCATTTTATTTACACCTCCATGAGACAGACTTGTTCCCAATAAAGCAATTTTTATTTTCTTATCTTGCAATCGTTTTTAATTTAAATTTATACAAATATAATTGATTCATGCGAATCTTATTAGTCGGAGAATACAGTCGCTTGCATAATTCCTTAAAAGAAGGACTTCTGGCTCTTGGTCATGAGGTTACTTTAGTGAGTGATGGCGATAGTTTTAAAAATTATCCGAATGATTATAGCTATAGGGCTAAATGGTTGGGTAGCAACCCTTTTCGTTTATTCCGAAAAGCGATTCATAAATTATTCAAATTTGATATTATCCAAATTGAACAAGGTATCCGATTTCATTTTCTTCTTTCCAGATTAAAAGGTTTTGATGTTGTTCAACTCATAAATGAATCTTCCATAAATACTATAGCAGT
>JANJWE010000065.1 GCA_024709705.1 Flavobacterium sp.
TCTAAAGGAAACCCCGTTTATGGTAGTATTGGATGTGGTATTGATTTTTTGTTCGTTAAAATTGCTGGTTTGTGCATTAAGTGTGGTTTGCAAAGTATGTCGGGCAGCACTTGTAACTGTTTCCATTTTCCAACCCGTAACTACCGGACGGTTAAAAGCATCATACTTGGTAAAAAGCCATCCCTCTTGATTATCTGTACTGTCTTCAAATGGATAAAATGCCGGACCTGTGGCAACTACACGATCAAGCTTGTCATACACGATAAACTCCCATTGCTTGCCCGGCAACTTCTTTTCTACCAATCTATTGCGGCTATCGTACCTGTACTGGTAGCCCCCTGCTGCCGCACGAATCCCTTCGTGTGGCTTTACCATTTTAACTATTGAAAAACACAAATACCATCTGGTAAGCTCCTGCTCCCTCAAAAACCAATCTCAATCAGTAATCCGAGAATTGCTTACCAAAAGTGATAAGCTTTTCAACTTACAGGCCATACTTATCTCTGTATTTGAATCCAATTATCCAAAAATAGTAACTATTTTCTTAAAAAAGTTTAAGAAGTACCAAAAGTATACAACGCTTGTTTGCAATTCTTAAGTTAAGGAGTACGTGAAAATAAAGAAGTGCTTCAAATAATTTTTAGCTTACCCAAAAACATCCCACCCTTAAAAATCGGGATAAAATCTAGATTTCTCGGTTATTTCATGAAGAATAGCATCCATCTCGTGTGCCGAAGCCAATAGAGATTCAAAAAAATAATGGTTTTCCTTTTCACTCAAATGTTCCCGATCTTTGAGTAAAGTAACCAAGCCCATGATTCGTGACAAAGGGGCACGTACTACATGCGATTGCAACCAAGCTATCTCTTTAAATTTTTTGTTTTGCAGGTAAATCTCTTCAATATATTGCAATCGCTCTCCCAAATTGGTCGCCACCAAAATCTTGGCACTTTTATGATGATAAGAGATAGAACGCTCTTTGATGCCCATATACAAAACTTTCCCCAAACGGGTTCGATGTATGTAAATCCCGTTAAACTCGGTTTTGGGTATCAAATCCAAAACCGTGTGTAAAGTTAACTGTTCATTTCCATCCGGAACTCCCACCAAATCGGTTAAATGGAGTTGTAAAAAAGCCTCTTTTGTATAACCATAAGTTTCTAAGGCAGCCGTGTTGGCATGAATAATCTGCTGTTTTTTTCCGCTTAAAACAATCATGGGTAGCGGACTCTGCTCAAACAATAAGGTTTGCCATTGATTGGATTCTTCCAAACGCATGATTGTCTTTTTTCGCTCCAAAGCATACATAACACAACGTTTGAGCACGTAGGGATTCATATCGTTTTTATTCAAATAATCTGCCGCCCCCGATTGCAAACTTTGAAGCCCTAATGCTTCATTTGAATTTCCGGTCAAAATAACTACCGGTACCGAACGTGTAACCAACTGAATGACGGCATCTAACAAAGCAATATCTTGGTGATCCGGCAAAATCAAATCTAAAAAAACCAAGTCTATTTTTGTTTTTTTAGATTTGATTTGAGCCTTAAATTCCAAAAAAGTGGCCGCTTGTGAAAGAATAATATCAGGAAACGAAAACCTGAGATACTCTGTAATAAGTACCACATCTCCGGGATTATCTTCTACCAATACTACGTGCATACACTTGTTTTAACGTTCTATTTTAACCAAATTGAGCCAAAAAGGACCTTTTTGAGTAATGGCATTAACCAATTCTTGCGAGTTCAAGGGTTTCTGAAAATAAAAGTCGGCTCCTAAGGTTTTCGAAGTGTGAATATCATTTGTCGAAGCTGATGACGATAACATACATACGGAAATGTCTTTCAAATGTTTAGATTTTTTTATGTGTTGCAACACTTCCAAGCCATTTATTTTGGGTAAATTGATATCTAACAATATCAAATCCGGCAACTCTGCATGAGCATATTCTTCTTGTTTTTCCAAGTATTTAATAGCCGATTGACCATCCTTGAGAGTAAACAAGTAATGAGCCAACTTGCCTTCTTTGAATATCTCTGTGGTTAAAAGTATATCGCCTTCATTATCTTCTATCAATACAATCTTTATGGGTTTGAGTACAGTGGGTTTCATTTGGTTTGTGGTATTTGGTTTGTGGTATTTTGTTTGTGGTATTTTGTTTGTAATATTTGGTTTGTATTTTCGAGTTTTGGGGAAATAATTGGTTTGAGTTGGTTTAAGTTGAAGGTAAAGTAAAATAAAAGGTAGTACCATGTCCCAATTGCGACTCTACCCTAATTTTCCCTCCCAGATGTTCTATAATTTTTTTGGTTACGGCTAATCCTATTCCCGAACCTTCATATTCTTCTCGCGTGTGTAATCTTTGAAAAATGAGAAATATTTTATCGTAAAATTCAGCTTCTATACCAATCCCGTTATCCGAAACCGAAAACTGCCAAAAGCCTTCTTTCTTAACAGCCGAAAATTGAATGCTGGGCACAATCCCTTTAGATCGGTACTTAATGGCATTATCTAATAAATTGATGAAAATTTGCTGTAAAGGAGATCGCCAACAGGCCAAAACAGGCATTTCAGAGATTTCAATCTGTACGCGATGTTCCTGAATACTTTTGGCATACAATTGCACTACACCTTGTATAAGCTCAGCAAAATCTATAGTCTCTGCTGTTTCTTTGGTTTTACCAACGCGAGAAAACTGAAGCAAATCGGTAATAATTTGACGCATTCGCAACGCTCCGTTTACCGCAAAATCGATGTATTTCTTGCCGGTTTCGTCTATGATATCGGTATACCGTTTTTCCAAAAGTTGTAAAAAACTCGAAACCATTCGCAAAGGTTCTTGCAAATCGTGAGAAGCGATATAGGCAAATTGTTCCAACTCGCTATTACTCAATTCCAATTCTTTGGCTTTCAAATGCAATTGCTCGTTGAGTTCTTTTAACTTAAAATGAGCCGCTTTTCTATCGGTTATGTCTTTTAAATAAACAGAGAATCCGGTTCCGGATGAATAAACACTTACTTCCAACCAGAGTTTTTTGGCTTTATAATAACGTTCAAAACTATACGAATCACCGGTTTCTATGGTTTGATACAACCGCTCCCTGATTTTGTTTGATAGCGAAAAAGGTTTAAATTGAGTGAGATTCTGTCCCACAACCTCATGGGATGAAAAGCCAAACATCCGCTCGGCCATGGAATTCCAATAAATAATTTTCCAATTTTCATCTACCGAAAAAAAAGCATCTCCAATACTTTCCAATATGGCTTTCTTCTCCAATAATGAAGCTTCTTTTTCTTGGGTAGCATTTCTTCGGTATATGGCTGATGCCAAATTGGAAGTAATACTTTTTAAAAAATTAACCTCTATTGTTGTCCATTCGCGTTCGGTTTGACAATCATCAAAACCAATAAACCCAAAAAAATGACCTTTAATCAATAGCGGTAAAACCAAGATAGATTGAATTTCCTGACTGGCCAATATTTCTTTAGTTTGACATTCGGGCATTTCACTTACAATAGCCTCAAATGCTCTGCCCTGAAGCAACGGCTCCATGAATTCGTAAAATAAATCAAATGGGAGGTTTTGGAGTTCCGGATTGTCAATCATAGGTTCTACCCCATCTTTTACCCATTCAAACCGCTGACTGGAGAAGTACTGTTGGGAAACCGAATCCCAATGATTCTCAAAATAGTAAATACGGTCGGCTTTTACATTAGACCCAACCATCTCAAAAACCTGAGTTAACACCTGATACCAATCTTCATAATCCAAAAACAGAGAGGCGATTTCATAGTTTATACTTAAAAGCGTTTCATAATCTAAACTTTTCTGATTTTGCAATTGCACAACAGTATCTTGCAACAAAAGATCCTCAATAGAACGGGTGGGGATAATTTTCAAAGTATATTTGAGCCCCTGATTAGCTTCTAACTCACAAACCATCAAAACCGATTTACCCAAAGAGCACGGCATTACTTGTGTATTGAGAATAAATCGAGTTATAACATACGAATCAGGCAGCAAAGATTTGATAACATCTTTTAGGAGTAGTTTGTCATCTTCGGTAGCCAGTAAAGATTCTAAAAGAAAAGGTTTGGTGGCAAACTGCTCCAAACAAACTCCATCAAAATTTGAAATAGCTGTAACCCAAAAGTCATCCGCTATTTGCTTCAAAATTAGCGTAGGAAGTTTGGAATAATTTGAAATACTATTTTTAATACGCTCCATATAGAGTTGAACAAAACACAAGTAAGGAGTTAAATATCAACAAATGGAAGTGATATATAGAATTTTTACTTTTTATTTAAAATAAATTGCGATATACTTAAAAATCAAACTTTTTGCTTTTAACTTTTTTTTAAGAATTGTTTTTAGATTTTGTCTTTTTTAATAAAATCGCGTTTAAAAAGGGAAAAGGCCAGAAAGACTCCCATTATTAATAAGACCATCAAATAAAGATCTAAACGTGCTGCTACCGGGTCTGGATCCTCTTCACCTTCCGGGGGTTGTGCTAAAGCCAACTGACCGATAAAAAAAACAAATAACAACGTATAAATTCTCAGTTTTGAAAACATAATTATTAGGGTTTAAAAAGAAACGAGTACCAATGTAGTACTCGCTTCTCTAGTAACATCTAATTTGAGTATAGTTTTAAAAAAATGTACGAATAAACAAAACTAGTTAACCCAAACTTTGTGTGTTTTTTCTTTCCCATCTGCCGTTTGAATTTGCACCAAAACCAATTGTCCTTGTACATGTTGCAATGGCATTTGAACGTTTTGCGTATCTGTAAATGCCAGGTTTTTTGTAAGCAACTGCCCTTGTAAATTGTAAACCGCAATTGCACGGATTGATTCTTGCGAACTCTTAACATACAAATTACCTTCTTGGGCATAAGCCAAAGTTTGTGAAGTTAAGGCAATCGGATTTTCCAATCCCAAGGTCGTTTGTTGGTAAACGATACGAAAACGGCTCGTAAAATCTCCTGCTTCCGAGGTAAATACAAACGGGGCTTCAGTTAAAGAATGCAATGCACCACTTGTCAAATCTTCCAGCATAACCTGCGTGCCTTCTTGGGCAAACAATCCGGATACCTCGGCCAAAGTAAGGGTAAACGTACCCGCAGTTTGCGTCTTAAATCGCAACGGAACTGTCACACTGGCATCAAAAGCTTCCAATGCCTGAACGGCAAATGTCTCTGCTTGATTGGCAATCAAAGAACCCAATAATAAACTACTGTCTTCAAATGCCGGTGAATCAAATCCACTGTCATAAGCTGCCGTAGTGGCTTCGTAATGTCCTACTTGAATTTGACTGAATCCCCCTTGAGTATCGGTTAAATTTAGAGTATAGCGATTCGAAGTATCTTCTGAGTCACCATCACGATTCAATACTCCCGATTCTACAGCTACTCGCATCGCATTGGTAAAAACAATCTGTGAAGCTCCTTGAGCCATTTCTACAAAAAATCCTTGTCCGCTAGGAATCACGTTTTGATCAATTCCCTCCCCATTATTGGTAAATAGAAAACGAGGACTCGTAGGATCATTCGGATTATAATTCGGATTCTTACTCTTGATAAAATAGCCCGAGCGACCGGCAACGCCATTCGTTTTGCGGTAGAAATAATACACGCCGGTTATATTAGCCGCATTGATATCTAAAAATTGTTTCATATCAAGGGCAGAAGGATACGGATTACCCACCAAGAAATAGCGGTTTTGATTGTTGTTTCGGGGTGCGGGCATAGAAACCGTTAGTGTCCCATTTTGGGGTGTACCTACAAACTGACCCGTCCAAACAGTAGGTGTGGTAGGATGGGTATTGGGTACACGTATCATATAACCCTTAGCTGAAGCAAATGGCAATTGATTGTTGGCTACTTCCCAAGTATTGCTGGGCAGTTGATGTGCATAAAAACGATTGTCTAAAGTTTGTGGCGAAAATTGTTTCAAGGTCTGACTTCCCAAAACCGGTGAAGACCAAATCACATAATCCAATCGTAGTAACGAACGGGTACTCTTTTGTACGCGTATAGAACCGCTATTGCTTACATTTTGAACCTGAACCAAATTGGCTCCGTTTTCTAATAACATCGTAGCGTCAGCAGCCACAGAAACTGCTCCCTGTATGGTTAAACTCGCTGCATTTTTTACAACCAAGGATCCTCCGGTGTTTACCGTTAATGAGTACGCTTGAGCATGGGTGGTAATCTCAGGTTGAAAAGGGGTCATGCCAATAGAAACTACGGTTTCAGCAGTTGGCACTATTCCCTCAGACCAATTGGAACCATCATTCCAATTAGATGAAGTTAATCCCAACCAACTTTGAGGTTTTACAACCCTTATTTTATAGTCTTCGGCTTCACTATAATTTTGATTGCCGCAAGCTGTTGGATTGGTGTTGTAAGTAGTACGAATACGCATAACGGTTTCTCCGGCTAAAGCTTGAGATGGAATAGGTATAGCTAATGGACTCAATGAAGTAAGTCCATTGGTTTGATTGGTAGCGGTTCCTAAATCCAAACGCTCGGTATCTTCAAAAATACCATTTTGATTCCAATCGAACCAAACACTGGTCGAAACAGTATAATTCCCGGCTGTATTAACACGTACATTCATAGAATAACTGGAACCGCTTTCAACAATTGTTGCAGGATTATCTAAATAAGAGGTATAAGCCGGTGTTCCGGTAGAGGTTTGATTTAAAGTATGAAATACAACTTCAGTAATCCCGGTGGCATCATCAGTGGGGGAACCTACTGTACAATAACAATTGAAAGTATTGGGATTTAAAGTCACAGATACTGGCGAAGAAAAAGCTTCCAAAGATTCACAAGCAATTCGACATCTGAATTGTAAGGCTTCCGTGATTAAAGCATTAAAAGTTGCCGATGTGGCATCGGTTATATTTTGCCAATTTGATGTTCCTACAGCAGCACTTTGCCATTGATACGAAATTCCGGCTTGAGTAAAAGGAGTATTTAATGATAAAGTTACACTGGTGGAAGGACAAACTACCGAAGCACTCGTGAGAGTATTTACTCCAGAAACGGAATCCGGACATAACTTAGATTTAAATTCTAATTGTTGTGTTACAAATCGTCTGGTACCGCCTGAAGTGGTTGTTCGGGTACCGGTATTACCGGCAACTGTAGTTTCAAAAGTTCCCATAAATTGGGACCAAGTTGCATTGGAACCATTACGGTATTGAAATCTTTCGGTCATGTTTGTACCGGATTGTGTTTGAGCACTTGTACTGTTAACGGTATGCAAACTCACTACCAAACTTCCCAAACTGCCGGTTACAGCAGGTGAAGCATGCGTACTTGAGTTACCGGTAGAGGTATTGGTATTTCCTAAAGGATCATTGGGATTTACACCTCTAATCACGGTGATAGATGCAGTGTAAAGACCTGAACTGGTACTACTGTTTCGAATAAATGAATAAGAACTCGGTTCATTAGAACCTACTATTCTGTAGTAAGTGGTCATACCAATTCTATCCGAATTATTGGTATTGCTAATAAGTGTCCAACCATTTGGTGTATTGTAAGTGGTTTGACTTCCTTTTTCTTTCGTTATTACAACCAACAATAAATCACCGGCTAGAACACTGGAAGGTCTATTGAACTGAGGATTGTTAGAAGAACTATTTCCATTATTAGAACTAACTTGAGAGCTAATCCATTGAGGTTGTGCAGTTACATTAATAGTAATAAGTATAAGAAGTACAATACTTCTAAAACAGAATGGTGAAATTAGGTTTAATTTTTTCATAATACGGTTAATTTTAGTTTGGGTTACTGAAATCATTTTGGGAATAATTTCGAGACAAACCTACAACCGGTATCAAAAGGGACAACAAAAAAATTGTTGTAAAACATTGAAAAATCGGTAAAGTGAAAAAAGGTAAAATAAAACAAATACCCGCTTCGATGTAAAGATTTATTTTATCGACAAAATGTACATTCGACTCAAAAACAAATACAATCAACTGATTGTCATGCATTTATTAAACTATGTTAATGAAATAAAAATCAGGAACCTTTTTTGTAAAATCATAAAAAAAGTACTCTTTTTTAACATTTATACATTTTATCGATTTTTCTGTACGTTGAACAGATTTTTTTTTAAGTATGAATTAACACCTCTACTTTTGAATCACCATAGCATTAGTAGGTTAAGTTTATGGTAGATTTGGGGCAAAAAAGGTGGAGTAACTTCCGCCTTTTTTATTTTATACTGTTCCTCCAAAAATTCTTTCTTGAGTTTAAACAACTTTTAACCCTCACTAGCTTCATTTTTTTAAATTTTAAATCTTTTTAGAGTACTGATAACTTTAAAAAAAACACGTCAGTATATTGTTTTTAGTAATTTATTACTTACAATTAATTAATTTTATTGCATTTCATCGATTTTTTATGCTTTTTATCGATACTATTCAATTTTTGTTTTAGTTTTGAATCGTCAAAAAAAAATCAAAACCTAAAATTTGTTAGATCGTATGAAACAAATTGCATTAAAAAATAGCTTCATCGTAATTCTCTTCAGTTTCTTGATGAGCTTTTATGCATCAGCACAATCAGTTGAAAGAACTTTTACTTCATCTAGTACCTTTACCGTTCCGCAAGGAGTTACCCAACTAACTGTGGAAGCCTGGGGTGGCGGTGGAAAAGGAGGTACACGCACCTCAAACGGAATAGCCGGTGGTGGTGGCGGTGGAGCCTATGCCCGAAAAATAATAACAGTAGTTCCGGGAAATACATACACCGTAACTGTGGGGAATGGAGCCACAACAACTGCAGCAGGGGGTGATTCCTGGTTTTGGAATCAAACAACCCTACTAGCTAAAGGCGGAAACAGTGTAACAGATAACAACAGTAACGGAGCCCTTGGCGGTGATAAAACAGCTTGTGTGGGAGATGTAACCTTTTCTGGAGGAAATGGATCAAACGGTTCGTCTGGCTCATTTAGTGGTGGAGGAGGTTCTTCAGCCGGTACTGATGCAGATGGAAATAATGCAACAACAAGTGCCGGAGCAACTGCCCCATCCGGTGGAGGCGTTGGAGGTAATGGTAGAACGACACAAGGTGCCGGAAATCCTGGACAAGCACCAGGTGGCGGTGGCGGTGGCGGTATGCGTACCTCAAACTCAACCAGAAGTGGTGGTAACGGCGGAAACGGACGAATTATAATTCGCTACGACGCTCCGGAAATTAATGTTACCGGAAACGGAAATACAATTCCGGATAACAACACAACCACAAGTACAACAAATTTTACCGATTTAGGCACTACCGATGTAGGAGTGGCTCTTGCTAGAACTTTTGTAATTCAAAATACAGGTACTTTAAATTTAACTATAGGTGCTTTCTCAATAA
>JANJWE010000103.1 GCA_024709705.1 Flavobacterium sp.
GGTGTAGGTTGGGGAGAAGTTATAAACGGGGGATTTGGTATGGTTCTTGATGGCACTAAAGACAGTGAACGTCGATTAACATCTATGTTGTTCTGGGATGTCAATAACGGAATCGCCCGAAGAAATTGGGCTCGAAATGAAGGAGCTATTTTTGCTATTAAAAGAGCCATGGAAACGCAACCTTTATTAAAAGTTACCATCCCTACTAGTGTAGATGATTCATTATTTAGCTAAATAAAACGTTTACAGATTAACCAACTAAAAATAAAGTTATGAAAACGTTACAATTAATTCCCCTATTCGCTTTTTTTCTTTTGACCTCCTGTAGTTCTGTGAGGGTGTATTCTGATTATGACAAAGGCGTAGAATTCAGTCAATTTAAAACTTACGCTTTTCACAAAAACAGTATTGATAAGGTTGAAATTTCAGACCTAGACAAAAAAAGAATCCTTAGAGCAATTGATCAAAACTTGCTCTCAAGAGGATTTACAAAAAGTGACAATCCCGATATTTTAATAAGTATTCAAACCAAAGAAAGAGAACAGGTAGACGTCAACCAAGCCAACCTAGGTTGGGGTTGGGGATGGGGTTGGAACCCTTGGATGTGGGGTGGCAACACTTATGTATCCTCTTATACCGAAGGAACTCTTTTTATTGATTTTATTGACGCCCGAAAAAAAGAACTCATTTGGCAAGGTGAAGGCGTTGGAATTTTAACCAAAAATACCAAAGACAAAGACGAACGTATAAATGAGTTTGTAACAAAAATTTTAAATCAGTATCCTCCCAAAAAGTAAACTGTTCAAAAAATCAGCTATCTTTGCTACTAAACTATAACGTTTGAAATATGAACGCGTCTTTTGAAAGCAACCCTTTAATTGATAGATTACCCAAACATTTAAAACAATTTATCAAACCTCAAGATTATGAGGACTATACCCCAATTAATCAAGCGGTTTGGAGGTATGTGATGCGAAAAAATGTTAGTTATCTTTCAAAAGTAGCTCATGAATCCTATATCGAAGGACTTCAGAAAACCGGCTTGGAGGTGGACCAAATTCCCAATATGTATGGAATGAATCGCATTCTGAAAGAAATCGGTTGGGCTGCTGTTGCCGTAGATGGTTTTATTCCACCCAATGCGTTTATGGAATTTCAAGCCTATAATGTATTGGTAATTGCCAGCGACATCAGACAATTAGAACATATTGAATATACTCCCGCTCCCGATATCATTCATGAAGGAGCAGGGCACGCTCCTATTATTGCCAATCCTGAATATGCCGAATACTTAAGACGATTTGGCGAAATTGGCTGCAAAGCCATTTCATCCCACAGAGATTACGAGTTGTACGAAGCTATTCGATTGCTTTCCATCCTGAAAGAAGCCGAAGATACTCCGACTGAAGAAATTAAAAAAGCCGAAGAACGAGTAGATTATCTGCAAAACAATATGGGCAAATTATCCGAAATGTCTCGCATTCGAAACCTTCATTGGTGGACGGTAGAATACGGATTGATTGGAACTCCTGAAAACCCAAAAATTTATGGAGCCGGTTTACTTTCTTCTATTGGTGAAAGTGCTTGGTGCATGACGCATAATGTCAAAAAAATACCCTATGATATTTCTGCGGCCGATCAAAATTTTGATATTACAAAGCCGCAACCTCAACTCTATGTTACACCCGATTTTGCCCATTTGAGTTTGGTATTGGAGGAATTTGCCAATACTATGGCTTTACGAACCGGTGGTCCAAAAGGAGTTCAAAAATTGATTGACTCCAAGGCTCTGGGAACTATCGAACTTAGTACCGGTCTTCAAGTTTCAGGTGTATTTACCAATGTCATTGAACACAATGGCAAATCCATTTACATACAAACTTCAGGACCCACTGCCCTATCCTATCGCAATAAAGAATTGGTTGGTCATGGCACAAATTATCATAAAGAAGGTTTTGGAAGTCCCATCGGTATGCTCAAAGGGATTAATTTGGCCATTGAAGATATGAGTCCAAGAGATTTAAGAGCTTACGACATTTATGAGGGGGAAAAAGTGACTCTGGAATTTGAAGGTGGCATAAAAGTTTCTGGTGAAATTATTACAGGCTCCAGAAATCTTCAGGGAGAAATAATATTAATTAGCTTTAAAAACTGTACAGTTACGCACTACGATACAATTCTTTTTAGACCCGAATGGGGAGTTTACGACATGGCCGTGGGTAAAAAAGTAATATCCGCTTTTTCGGGCCCGGCAGATGTCACCAGCTTCGACATGATAAACCATGTTCCAAGTTCGAAAACCATAAAAGCTAAAAAGTCAAAAGAACGCGAGGAATTGGAGTCCTTGTATTTAGCCGTTAGAAAAATCAGAACGAATGAAAATTCAGATTTAAGTTTGGAACAAATTTTTGAAATTCTCAAACAAAATCATCCTAATGATTGGCTGCTCAGTGTTGAAATGATTGAACTGACAACCCAAAACAATTCAACCCAATTGCAACAGGAAATAGTGGCCTTTTTGGAAAAAGTAAAAACCAACAGACCCGAAGTAGCTCATTTAATCTCTGATGGATTGGATTTGATTTTTCAAAAAGAAACCGTTTAATGGGAAGTGTAACCTTTGTTACTTCTAGTTAGATAAAGCCAACCTATCTTTGTACTTTAAATGTAAAAAATATGGGAATCTTAGACATTTTAGGATTGGGATCAAAATCTGAAAACTTTAAAGAATTAATCAGTAAAGGTGCTGTAATTATTGACGTTAGAACTGTTGGCGAATTTCAATCGGGTCATATCAAAGGCTCAAAAAATATGCCTTTGGACCAAATCTCCTCCAAAGTAAGCGAAATAAAAAAATGGAACAAGCCTGTCATTGTATGCTGTAAAAGCGGCATGCGAAGCTCACAAGCCCAAGCGATTTTAAAAAGCAATGGTATTGAGGCCTTAAACGGCGGCGGTTGGGAAAGTTTGGAACATAAAATTAGAAACTAAAACAAATTAAAAACGACTCTTAACAGAGTCGTGTTGTTTATAATATTTTTTTGTTTGGGTTTGGAAAACGCTTAAAGGTTATTGTGTAATTTTAGTGTTGGGTTTATTTTTTTTATATTTTTTAGAAAAGTTGAGGG
>JANJWE010000137.1 GCA_024709705.1 Flavobacterium sp.
CAGAAGCTTTGACTGAAGAAAACCTAACAAAATGGTTATCTAGGTATGAATTTTGTAATGTACAACCTAAAACAATAGGACTCATTTTGGCCGGAAATATACCGCTGGTAGGTTTTCATGATTTTCTTTCGGTTTTAGTTAGCGGGCATAAGGTTTTGGTTAAAACCTCATCGAACGATACCCATTTGATTCGATTTTTAGCCCGTTATCTTCAGGCTGTTGCCCCTGAATTGAAAAATCGGATTGAATTTACCGATGGGAAATTAGAAAATTTTGATGCCGTTATCGCCACCGGAAGTAACAACACCGCTCGTTATTTTGCGTATTATTTTAAAGATAAACCGGCTATAATCCGCAAAAACAGAAACTCAGTGGCTGTTTTAACCGGAACGGAATCTAAAGAAGATTTGTTCCTTTTGGGTGAAGATATTTTTAGGTATTTTGGTTTGGGATGTCGCAATGTGTCTAAACTTTTTGTTCCCAAAGGGTATTCATTTGATGCTTTTTTTGAAGCTATTTTTCCGTACCAAGATGTGATTCAGTATGAAAAATATGCCAACAATTACGATTACAACAAGGCTGTGTTTTTGATGAGTAATTTTAAATTGTGGGACAATGGTTTTTTAACTCTCAAAGAAGATTCGAGCTACTCCTCACCAATTTCGTCTGTTTTTTATGAATATTATGACGATTTAGAGCGATTAAAAATTCGCTTAGCAGAAGATCAAGATCTGTTGCAATGTGTTGTTTCGAATGGAATAACGGTCAACAGTATTCCGTTTGGACAAACACAAAAACCACAGCTTTGGGATTATGCGGATGGAGTAGATACGGTGAAATTTTTGTTGAGCGTTTAAATTTAAGTTTTCAACTACATCGTTTTTGTTAATAACCTCTAATAAAAACTTCCCTCCCAAATCCATGGTTTTCTTATGAATTTCAGAAATTTGCTGTTTTAATGACAGAAGCTTATTTCAGAAACATCACTTTTGCTAAAAAACCACAGCAACACATGAAAAAACACAATTACAGTGCCGGTCCCTGCATATTGCCCCAAGACGTATTTGAAAAATCGGCTCAAGCCGTTTTGAATTTTAATAATTCCGGATTATCAATCTTAGAAATTTCGCACCGTAGTAAAGATTTTGTTGCGGTAATGGAAGAGGCACGAGCCTTGGCATTGGAGCTATTAGGGTTGCAAGGCAAAGGTTATCAAGCTTTGTTTTTACATGGCGGTGCCAGTTTGGAGTTTTTGATGGTTCCGTATAATTTGATGAAGGTGAATGGTAAGGCAGCTTATTTGGATACCGGGACATGGGCCAATTCAGCTATCAAAGAAGCCAAATCTTTTGGTGAGACTGTTGTGGTAGCATCGTCAAAACCAGAAAATTACAATCATATTCCCAAAGGATACAACGTTCCTTCGGATGCCGATTATTTTCATTGTACTTCCAACAATACCATATTTGGTACCCAAATGAAAGAATTTCCAACTTTGGACATCCCGATGGTATGTGATATGAGTTCGGATATTTTTTCCAGAACTTTAGATTTTTCACAATTTGATTTGATTTACGCCGGAGCTCAAAAAAACATGGGTCCAGCCGGAACCACTTTAGTGGTCGTTAAAGAGGAAATTCTTGGAAAATCAGGAAGAACTATTCCGTCTATGTTGGACTATAAGCAGCATATTGACAAAGAAAGTATGTACAATACGCCTGCTGTATTTGCCATATATACTTCCCTACTCACTTTACAATGGTTGAAAAACTTGGGTGGAATTGCTGCTATTGAAAAAGTAAATGAGGCCAAAGCCCAATTGTTATACACCGAAATTGACCGAAACCCCTTGTTCAAAGGAACCGCAGAACAGGCAGATAGAAGTATCATGAATGCTACGTTTTTATTAAATGATGAAGCCCATGCTCCTCTATTTGATTCAATGTGGAAAGAGGCCGGCATATCGGGATTACCGGGTCACCGTTCGGTGGGTGGTTATAGAGCTTCGATGTATAATGCTCTTCCGTTGGAAAGTGTGCAAGTGTTGGTGGAGGTGATGAAGGAGTTAGAAGTTAGGAGTTAGGAGTTGGTAGAATATAGAAAATAGAGAATAGAAAATTTAAGATAACATAAACGTTCTAAGAACTCAGTGTCTCAGTAACTCAGCTACTCAGCACCTCAGTCACTCAGCACCTTAGAACCTTAAAACCTCAGTACCTCAAAAAAAATGAAAGTATTAGCAAATGACGGCATTTCTGCCAGTGGAATAAAAGCCTTAGAAAAAGGCGGTTTTGAAGTAATTACAACCAAAGTAGCACAAGAGCAAGTAGCCAATTACATTAATACCAACCAAGTGAGTGTCATTTTGGTAAGAAGTGCCACTAAAGTTAGAAAAGATATTATTGATGCTTGTCCGGGTCTAAAGATTATTGGCCGTGGTGGGGTTGGCATGGACAATATTGATGTGACCTATGCTCGTGAAAAGGGCATTCATGTTATCAATACACCGGCTTCTTCTTCAGAATCGGTAGCCGAATTGGTTTTTGCTCATTTATTTTCAGGAGTTCGTTTTTTGCATGATTCCAATAGAAACATGCCATTGGAAGGCGAATCTAATTTTGAAGGATTGAAAAAAGCCTATGCCAACGGAATAGAATTACGGGGTAAAACTCTAGGAATTATCGGCTTTGGACGCATTGGTCAGGCAGTTGCCAAAATGGCTCTAGGATTAGGCATGAAAGTGATTGCATCTGACAAATATGTGGGCGAAGCGGTGATTCGTGTAGATTTCTACAATGGCCAATTCATCAATGTAGACATCATTACCGAACCCATGGAAGATTTATTAAAACATTCCGATTTTATTACCTTACACGTTCCCGCACAAGACGGCTATGTTATTGGAAAAGAAGAATTGGGCTTGATGAAAGCAAATGTGGGTATTATCAATGCTGCTCGTGGAGGTGTAATTGATGAAGTAGCATTAGTAGAAGCCTTGGATAGCGGAAAAGTATTGTTTGCCGGCTTAGATGTTTTTGAAATAGAACCCACACCGGAAATTCAATTGTTGATGCATCCCAAAATTTCGTTGACTCCTCACATTGGTGCTGCCACCTTGGAGGCTCAAGACCGAATTGGTACAGAATTGGCCGAGCAAATCATCAGTTTGCTTAAAACTGAAAAATAATAATTTAAAAACCATCTCACAAAAGATGGTTTTTTCTTTTAAAAAAAGCCCAATTAGACGGATTTTTACTATCTTTATGGGATGAAAAGAATAGTTATTCTATCGCTATTGGCCTACTTTTTTTTGAATTGCTCGGGAACCAAAAACAACGCAACACGTGTTGACAATCCGACAACTCAAAACGATACCGTGCGTATTGCCAATGATGAAATAGAATATGAAATTATTGTGATAGAACCCGGATTTAATTCGTGGCTGGCCAGTAGAGCCATGCCGCGTAATTATTATTCTCAATCCTATTTGGAAGCTCGAAATCAAGTTTGGGTCATGGAATTTAACAGTCGTGTGTTACAACCCATGCGATTTGATCCCAATCTGTACATGATGACCATAGATTACCAAAGAGGGATAGATTACGGTTATGAAGTCAACTACCTACTCTATTACTATTTAGTATATTTTCAATTGAATTACAATCAAAAATTAGGGGGTTTTCCCGCACGAATTTAATTTTTTCAAAATGTTAGAGCAATACAAATCAGTTATTTGGCTCTTAATTTTAGGAGCTATTTTTACCGTATTAGGGGCATTGCTTAAAATTATGCACCTTCCCCTAGCTAATGTATTATTGATTTTAGGATTACTATTTCAAGCAATAGGATTATTGACATTGGTTGTAAAACTTTTAAAAAAATCAAATCTCTAAAACCGATTAAACCGAAGATTACCTGCTCATGAAAAAACTAAAAGAGCGTTGGGGAATAACCTCAAACTTTCAACTCCTAATTGTATTTATTGTTTTTGCCATAACCGGTTCATTATCCGCCTATTTATCCAAACCTTTCACTAATTATATTGGATTAACTTCAGAAAATTTAGGTTACTTTTATTTACCGGTTCGTCTTATCGCCATCTTCCCTATTTATCAAGTCTTATTGGTAGCCACCGGATTTATTTTCGGACAATTTCAATTTTTTTGGTGGTTTGAAAAAAAAATGCTTCGCAGTATGAAACTGGGTTTTATAGCCGATTGGTTTGAAACCAAAAAATAGCTCCCTAGGAGGAAGCTATTTCTTTTGGTTTATGTATGTAATAGGTGTACAACCAAGTTAGAGTGAAGGTGGGAATAAAATCGAGTCCCGGCAAAAGTTCTTCAAAAAAAACGATAATCGAACCTACAGCACCCACAGTACCTTTGTACATTTTGATTAAAATCAATCCGGCAATTGGTGCCCAAACCACATCGGCAAATTCTCCGAAAAAAGGAACCAGATAGGTAAGCATTCCGATAGCATCACAAAGTAAACTCAATACGAGGTTTACATATTTGTAACGGGTATTGACTTTTGAAACTATTTCTTTGGACATGATTTATTTTTGTTTGCTTTGAATCAAACAAAAGTAATGCCAATTTAGTTATCTTTTTTTACTAAATTGAAGAAATCGTTTCTATTTTCTTTATCATTGAAAATTCCACCGTACTGAATTGTAGAAGTGAAACTCGAACTGTCTTTAATACCTCTACTTGAAACACATAAGTGCTCTGCCTCTACTACAACGATAACATTTTCTGTATCGAGAACGGTTTTAAGCTCGTTAAAAATTTGCATAATCATACGTTCTTGAACTTGGGGACGGCGAGCGTAATAATCTACAATACGGTTAAGCTTTGACAATCCAATTACTTTTCCGTTTGATACATATCCGATGTGAGCTTTTCCAATGATAGGTAAAAAATGATGCTCACAAGTGGAATTGAAACTGATATTGGCCTCCACCAACATTTTATCGTAGTGGTAACTGTTTTCAAAAACTGATATTTTGGGCTTATTGGCCGGATTTAATCCACTGAAAATTTCCTGAATAAACATTTTAGCCACCCGATGTGGTGTCCCTCTAAGACTATCATCAGTCATGTCCAGTCCCATTTCTTCCATTATACTTTGGAAATGCTTTTCAATTGAAGCCATTTTCTCGGTATCCGATTTTACAAAGGCATCCGGGCGTAAAGGGGTTTCGGCAGAAGTCATTTGATGTGAATCGCCTAAAAGTTCGTATAATTCTTTTTCAACTGCGGTAGTATTCATAGCGTATTTTTTTTGGAGTGAATACGGGTAATTCACCAAGATTAGTTTTTTAGTTTTGATTTGAAATTTTTATTTAATTTTTCAATTTTGGGTGTAATTACAAAGGAACAATACGATTGGGTTTTGTTTAAATTGTAATAGTTGTGGTGGTAATCTTCGGCTACATAAAACACAGAAGCGGGAGAGACTCGAGTCACGATTGGATTTTTAAAAGTCTTTTCTTTCGTCATTAATGCAATGTAATCTTCGGTTAGTTGCTTTTGAGTTTCATTGTAATAAAACACTTCACTACGGTATTGTGTTCCTTCATCGTTTCCTTGACGGTTTAAAGTAGTAGGATCGTGTGTAGCGAAAAAAATCTCAAGCAACTCACCATATGACACAATGTTGGGGTCGAACGTAATTTGGATGGCCTCGGCATGTCCAGTCATTCCGGTACAAATATCTCTGTAGGTTGGGTTTGGAGCTATACCTCCTATATAACCGGGAACTACTTTTTGTACCCCTTTAATCTCCAAAAATACCGCTTCGGTACACCAAAAACAACCACCGGCAAAAGTGGCTAATTCCATTCCTTTTTCAACATTCATAGCTACAGGTTCTTCGACTTTTAAAAAATTGGATCTGCGTTCTTGCGAATTGCAAGAAATTTGCATGACTAAAACAAAATATAATAGGATTCTTTTCATACTTTTTTTGTTTAACAAATATATGTAAATATTAAACACTTTTTGAGGTTTAACTAAATTTTATTATTTATACTACGATAAATACAATCGATAGGGTTTTGGAATCAGCAAAATCTTTGTTCCTTTGTAAAAATGTTACACATGATTCAAGCGAAAGGTATCCATAAGTATTTTGATCAATTGCATGTTCTCAAAGGCGTCAACCTGAATATCGAAAAAGGCGAAGTAGTTTCTATTGTTGGAGCGTCGGGAGCGGGTAAAACTACATTACTCCAAATATTAGGTACTTTAGAAAAGCCCTCCAAACAAGAAGGGACCGAATTGTGGATAGCCGGTGAAAATGTTCTTGAGTTAAACGACAAATCGTTATCGCAATTTCGAAACTTAAAATTGGGGTTTATATTTCAATTTCATCAATTGTTACCTGAATTTACGGCTTTGGAAAACGTGTGTATTCCGGCCTTTATTGCGGGTAAATCCAAAAGCGAAAGTGAAAAGGAAGCCCTGCACTTATTGAACTATTTGGGATTGTCTCACCGTGTTCATCACAAGCCCAATGCCCTTTCGGGAGGTGAACAGCAGCGAGTAGCGGTGGCTCGAGCTTTGATAAACAAACCGGCCGTTATATTTGCAGATGAACCTTCGGGCAATTTGGACACAGCCTCAGCTGAAAATTTACACGAACTTTTTTTCAAACTCCGAGATGAATTGGGTCAAACCTTTGTTATTGTAACCCACAATGAAGTTTTGGCTCATATGGCCGACCGAAAATTGGTTATGAAAGATGGCCTTTTTGAGGAGACGACCACTTCCCTACCGAACGTTTAAGTTTACGAGGCGTTATGGATATTTTTGAACTCAAAGACTTTTTGGAAGAGAAAGTGGCCTTGTACAATCATCCCCATTTTATTGACAGTGACCCCATTCAAATTCCGCATCGGTATCAATTGAAAGAGGACATTGAAATTTCGGGGTTTTTGGTGGCTACTATTTCATGGGGCAATCGCAAAATGATAATTAAAAACGGAATCCATTTCATGGAGTTATTGGGGAACTCACCTTATGACTTTGTCATGCATCATCACGAACGCGATTTGAAAAAATTAGAGCATTTTGTGCATCGAACCTTTAACGGTACCGATGGCAAGACCTTTATTAAAGGTTTGCAAAACCTATATAGTATTCACGGAGGTTTGGAAACTGTTTTTAGTCAAAATCAAACCGACAATTCTTTACAGCCCGCGATATCCCAATTCAAAAAAGCCTTTTTTGAAATTTCACATGAATTGCGAACGCAAAAACACATTTCGGATCCCATGCAAAATTCGGCGGCCAAACGCCTTAATATGTTCCTCCGTTGGATGGTACGGCAAGACCCTGCCGGAGTGGATTTAGGCATTTGGAAATCTATTGCTCCGGCTAAACTTTCTTGCCCTTTGGATGTTCACTCCGGAAATGTAGCCCGAAAGTTAGGTTTACTAACCCGAAAACAAAACGATGCCAAAGCCTTAGTAGAATTGGACACTCAATTGCGATTACTAGACCCAAATGATCCGGTAAAATACGATTTTGCCTTGTTTGGTTTGGGTGTTTTTGAAGGGTTTTAATGGACTAAAACCCATTCCCTTAAAATTGTGTACCTTTGCCGAAATTAGAATCAGTATGAGTACATTTCAGGATTTAGATTTACCCAAATCGTTACAGAAAGCCGTAGATGCGTTAGGATATTCAACCCCTACCCCTATTCAGCTCAAATCGATGCCTGTAATCTTATCCGGAAGAGATATGATGGGAATTGCACAAACCGGTACAGGGAAAACCTTTGCCTATCTTTTACCCATTTTGAAACAATGGAAATTTCAAAATACGCATACCCCACGAGTTCTCATTTTGGTACCAACCCGAGAATTGGTTGTTCAAGTAGCCGGAGAAGTAGAAAAGCTAACGCAACACATGTCGGTTCGAACACTAGGTGTTTATGGAGGCGTAAATATCAATACCCAAAAAACAGCGGTTTATCAAGGTATTGATATTTTAGTAGGAACTCCGGGTCGGGTGATGGATTTGGCTTTGGATAATGTGGTTCGATTCGATGAAATTCAAAAATTGGTTATCGATGAATTTGATGAAATGCTCAATTTGGGTTTTCGTTTTCAAGTTACCTCTATTCTATCTATGTTAAAAGCCAAGAGACAGAATATTTTATTTTCAGCTACCATGACCGATGAAGTAGATGAAATGTTGGACGAATATTTTGATTTTCCGGTAGAAGTTTCATTAGCTCCCTCGGGAACCCCGCTAGAAAAAATCACACAATTGGGTTATAGAGTTCCTAATTTTCTAACCAAATTGAATTTACTGAAAGAACTTTTGCAAAACGACGAAACGATGACTCGTTTGTTGATTTTTATCAATAACAAGAAATCTGCCGATTTGGTTTCTCAGGCATTGGAGGAAGCGTTTCCGGAACAGTTTGGTTTGATTCACTCTAATAAATCACAAAATTACCGACTTAACACTATGGCTTCTTTTCAGGAAGGAAGTTTAAGAGGTATAGTTACTACAGATGTAATGGCCAGAGGATTGGATATTTCGGATATTACCCATGTAATTAATTTGGAATTTCCCGAAGTACCGGAACAATATATACATCGAATAGGAAGAACCGGACGTGCAGACAAAACGGGTATTGCCCTGAGTTTTGTGAGTCCTAAAGAAGAAGAAATTCAGATAGAAGCCGAAATTTTAATGGAAAAAGAAATCACTTTTCTACCATTACCTGCCATTACTATTGAAGATAAATTATTAGAATTTGAAAAAGAAAAGAAAAAGATAAAAATGCTTTTAAAACGTCCGAAAAAAGAGGGCGGTGAAGCATTTCATGAAAAGAAAGACAAAAATAAAAAAGTAAACTTGGGTGGACCCGGTAAACGAACTCCCAGAAAAACCGAATCTCGAAATCGAGAAGTAGAACGCAAAAGAGCTGAAAAAAGAAAAAAAAGATAATTGGGCATGCATTGACAAGTAGTGATTTGCATACTGCATTTTGATTTGTGCCATTAAAATATAAAAACTATCTTTGACAAACTTTCATTTAATGCAGTTTAAACATCCCGAAATTCTGTATTTTCTTTTTTTGTTGGTACTGCCAATTTTAGTTCATTTATTCCAACTCAGACGATTTAAAAAAGAATATTTTACCAACGTAAAATTTTTAAAAGAACTCACACTTCAAACCCGAAAAAGTTCGCAGCTCAAAAAATGGTTGCTTTTGGCAACACGAATGCTATTGTTAACTGCATTAATTGTTGCTTTTGCACAACCTTTTTTTAAAGCAAAAGACGCAGCGGGAAGTCAGAATGATTTATATATACTGCTAGACAATTCGTTTAGCATGCAAGCCAAAGGAGCTAAAGGAGAATTAGTAAAACGTGCCGTTCAAGACTTACTGACAACAGTTCCCGAAAATCTAAATTTTACCCTTCTAACTACTACCGATAAGTTTCAAGATACTGATATAAAATCGATTCAGAAGGATTTACAACAATTGAATTACCATCCCTCTCGTTTTGATTTAGCAAATTTACTTGACGTAATAGAGCAGAAAAAAAACAGTACCGGAAAAGATATCATTGTTTTAACGGATGGCATCGACCTTGACCCCTCAACCCTTCAAAAACTAAACCAATACAATACCCTTTGGAGTATTTACAAAGCCGAAAAAAAAGAAAACCTTTCGATTGATAGCGTTTTTGTAGCCAAGAGCTTTGATAATTTAATAGAAATTGGTGTGGTTTTAAAAGCCTATGGAACTTCTAAAATTGAAACTTCTGTAGCTGTTCAACTCAACTCTAAATTGGTTGCCAAATCTCAAATTTCTGAAAACAAATCGAATAC
>JANJWE010000248.1 GCA_024709705.1 Flavobacterium sp.
GTATTACTTGTTGTTTTGTCGATTTTTTATGTTGTGGATGCCTTTACTTTTTCAAAACAATCCAAAACCAACCTCTTTGATTGTTGATTTAAAACGTGCTAAAATCCAATTTACAATGGGGTTATAAACGCAAACGCGAACAGTTGTAAATCAGTGAATTAGCCAATTTATTGCTGAAAATTCAAAAAAGAAGTCAAAAAATGAAAATAATCAACAAAAAAGTCGATTTTATTAATAATATTCAACAAAACCCGATAAACTACATCTTTCATTGCTTTATTGTTGATAAAGTATTCGATAAAGTGCGTTTTTTGCCGTTTGAACGGAGAAAAAAATGCATTTCATCGACAAAATGCGTAGTTGAACAATTTTATTCCTTAAAACTTGACACTCAAACTACTTTTACATCACCAAATTTAACCCCAAGGTTTTTAATTAGCAATAAGTAAGAACTTAAACCGAAAAAAAATATGCGTACAAAATTACTTTTCGTAGTTACTTTGATTATTTCATGGGCTACACAAGCACAAGTTACCGGAGATTACAGATCTACAAGTAATTCTCATTTTAATACTACTACCGGTTGGCAACGTTACAATGGTAGTTCATGGGTTGCCGCAACGGTAAGGCCTTATGATGCAGTTTTCACTTCTGCCAATACCATTACTATTAACAACACGATTAATTGTAATAGTGTTAATGGAAACATTGCACCTGCCGCTGTAGTTATCAACGGAACTTTGAATGTGACTCCTGCAACGGTATTAAGCACCGCATCTATTACCATCAACAACAATGGAAAATTGTTTTTAGCCAACGGGAAACGTTTAAATGTTTACGGTGACGTGGTAGTAAACACCGGAGGCACGGCTGAATTTAACCCCGGTGATGATTCTGTTTTAACGGTTTATGGCAATTATACGAATAACGGTACAACCAATTTCTGGAAAGCTGAAGTATTTATTTTGGGTAATTTGATGTCCAACACCAGTTCGACCGTTCAAAACAATGGAAATATTTTTGTGGGCGGAAATTTAATAGGTGTATTTATTATTAGTGGAAACGGTTCACAGTTTTACTACCAAGATCCCAACGCCATTGTAGATATAGATGTAGTTCAAGGAAATCAAAACCCAACCATTGCGTTAGGTTTGCCTCCGGGATACCCAGCCAACTTTACCGAAATTTATACCGAAGTATTTGGCGATTGTTCGTCCTCCAGCTACTTGATTACCGAGTGGAACGGAAGTTCTTGGAATGGCGGTACGCCTACATTGGCTAAATCGGTTATCATCAGCGGAAATTACAACGGTCCTAGTTTTAGTGCTTGTAACGTAAAAGTAAATGCCGGATTTTCTTTGACTGTAAAAAATGGAAACTATATTAATGTACGTCACGATATCAACAACTTAGGAACTATCGTTTTGGAAAACGGGGGTAGTTTGGTTCAAATATCCGCAGACGGAACATTTAGCGGAAACGCTATCACTTCACAACGCATTACACGTCCGATGAGAGGATTGGATTATGTGTATTTTGGTTCGCCAATGCAAGGAAATGTTATGCCAAACATTCCTTCACAGTTTGACCGCAAATACCGTTTCAATGCTACCGGAGCGATGAATGGAGCTTGGGTAATGTTGAATGGTTCTACTCCAGAAGTAGGAAGAGGATTTATTGCTCGTGTGAAAAATTCGGCTCCTTTTAACACCACCGATACACCCATAACCGTAAACTTTAATGGTATCCCGAATAACGGAACCATCAATGTTCCCGTAACACCTTACGGCGGAACAGCCAACGTAACCGGAAATACCGTTTTATTGGCCAATCCTTACCCAAGTGCTATAGATGCTTCACGTTTTGTGAGAAACGCAAGCAATATCAATGTAAAAGTAGGAACCTTATATTTCTGGACTGCCAATACGTTGTATTTAGGAACCGGAGCTTATAACCAAACCGATTATGCGTCTTGGAATTTAACCGGTGGGGTTACTACAACTTCTACAGGAACCGGAGATTTAGCTCCAAACGGTAAAATTGTATCGGGACAAGGTTTCTTTGCTCAAGTATTTCAAAGTGGAAACGTACAATTTGACAATTCGATGCGAGTGTTAGACCAAGCTACGGCAAGCAGTATTTTCTTCCGAACTTCTGCCGGTGAAAACAATCAAGTTGAAAGTGCTCCAACAACTACAGTAGACCGTTTTTGGTTAAACTTAACCAGCGAAGCCGGATCTTTCCGTCAAATGTTGGTAGGTTATGTTGACGGTGCAACCAATGAATACGAAAGCAATTACGACGGAACAAGTTTCTCCAGTAACAGTACCGATATTTACACTATAGTTGGCGATAAAAATTTGACCATCCAAGGAAGAGCTTTACCTTTTGCAGATCAAGATGTATTGCCTTTGGGTATCAAAATTGGAACGGCAGGTACTTATACAATTACCTTAGACCAAGTTGAAGGTTTATTTGCCGGAAATCAAGCTATTTATGTGTACGATCATTTAACCCAAGCGTACCACAACTTAAAAGAAAGTGCTTATACTTTTACTGCTGCTGCAGGAGTTAACAATTCACGTTTAGAATTGCGTTTTGCAAACCAAACCTTGAATATAGACAATCCGGTAGTAGATGCTGAAAGTGTTATCATCTTCGGAAAAGACAAATCGGTTTCGGTATATTCGGGAATGGCTTCTGTTCAAGCTATCGAAGTGTATGACATTTTAGGAAAAAGATTGTTTGCTACACAAGACATCGCTTCGCAAAACTATGTGAGCCCTGCTTTGCATGTATCTCATTCGGTTTTGATTGTAAAAGTAACTTTAGACAACGACCAAACGTTTACCAAAAAAGTAATTTTAAACTAAGCGTTTTACTATAAACTAAAAAAGCCACTGCAAACAGTGGCTTTTTTTATGTTTAAAAACTTCTTACGGATTTTTAGAAACCAGTATGCTTACCGCATTTCCCCCAAATCCAACCGCATTGATTAAAACGTTTTGAATGGGTTTTGAAAGTTTTGGTTGTGGCAAAAAAGGAACCGGTATAAACGATTGGGTTTCCAATAGGATTAACGCCATTTCCAGACTGAACAATCCCGAAGCCCCAAAGGTGTGCCCTATTTTCCATTTGTTGGTTGTAAGAGCCGGAAGATTTTTTCCAAATACTTTTTGAATGGCTTTACATTCACTGGCATCGCCTTTTAGCGTACCCGGTGTGTGGGTTATCACAACATCTACGGCTTCCGGAGGCAATGACCCCAAAGCCATTCGCATGGATTTTTGAAAACAATCGGCTTCGGCAGAAATGGAACTGTTGTGTTCCAAAATTTCGGTAGCATACCCCATTCCGGTAATGTATGCTAAAGCGTTATCCCGTATCCCTTTTTCCAGAACCACCGCTACGGCACCTTCACCCAAAACCATTGTATTTACGGTTTTATCTAAATCAAGGCTCAAGCACGGATAAGGCGAATCCGGAGGCAATTGCGAGGGAATTTTCATCGCATTCATTTGAGCCATGGTAAATGCAGTTAGAGGAGCTTCGCTACCTCCTACCAAAAAAGCTTCGGCCATTCCCGCACGCATCCAAGCCATACCATTGAGTACCGCATGAAGCGAAGTAGAACAAGTAATAGAATGCGACAAAGCCGGACCTTCAATTTGCAAATCGTGGGCTACCCAACTGGAAATATTTCCTAAAGTGGTTGTAGGCGATGTGAGAGTTGGAGCCAACCCGGTAGTTAAAAATGCTTTGTGGTACTTTTCAAAAAGCTGTGTAGCTCCTCGAGAAGAACCAAAGTTTACGCCTAAGGCTACTCCGGATAAACCTCCGGCATTGTGAACTGCTTTTCGGGCTGCAGCCAAAGCATAATGCACTGAAGGGTCCAATTTTCGGTACGTCGATTGCGATTGTATTACGGCTTCTACTTCTTCGCGAGCCGACAGTGCTAAAGGAGCTGCCCAATGGGATTTTCCTTCAATCGTTACTTTTTGAATAGCGGTTTGAGGTTGAGTATAGGCTTGTTTCACTTCGGAAAAAGAATTTCCTAAGGGTGATACAGAAGCTACGGCAGTAATGGCAATTGGTGTGACCACAAAGTTTAATTAGAAATATTTACAAAATTACAGTATCTGTAGCCCTTTTTCAATGGTTTGGTAAATTATTTCCAATTGGCTATCCGAAGCCACATAGGGAGGCATGATATACACGGTATTTCCTACGGGACGCAAAATGATTCCGTTTTCGATAAAAAAGGCATACCACTTATTTCGGAATGAGCCGTAATAGCTGGTAGTTTCATCTGTTTTAATTTCAAAAGCCAAAATGGTTCCCAAAACCCGAACGTTTTGAACTTGAGAGTAACGCTGCAACTTTTCGGCAAATACATGGTGGTTTTGATTTATGCGTTGGATATGATTTTGGTATTCTGAAGAGAGCAACAAATCGATAGCTGCTAAAGCAGCTGCACAACCGGTAGGATTTCCGGTAAAGGTATGTCCGTGAAACAGAGCTTTATTGACATCATCAGACAAAAACCCATCAAATATTTCTTGAGAAAAAGTGGTTACGGCCATTGGAATAGTTCCCCCCGTTAAGGCTTTTGACAAGCACATCATATCGGGTTTTTGAGTGAGATAATCACAAGCAAACGTTTTTCCGGTTTTTCCAAATCCGGTCATGACTTCATCGGCAATAGTAAAAACACCATATTTGTGGTGGTGGCGATCGGTGAGGCCGGCGCGCATGCCGACACCGACTGGGCGGGCTTCCTCGCCGGCGGGACGGGCGTGAGCGAGGCGGAGGCACGGGTGCGCGCCCAGGGCGTGCAGCCCGACGACATGT
>JANJWE010000276.1 GCA_024709705.1 Flavobacterium sp.
TAGATGCTTCTTTTTCTTTGTTTTTCACACCATCGGTCATCATGGTATTACAAAACGGACATCCCGCGGCAATAATATCTGGTTTTGTTTCTAAAGCATCTTCAGTTCGTTCAATGTTAACTTCTTTGTTACCGGGTTCGGCATCTTTAAACATTTGAGCACCTCCGGCACCACAGCATAAACCGTTGGCACGAGAACGTTTCATTTCTACCAATTCAACATCCAATTTTTGAATCAAATCACGTGGAGCTTCATACACATTATTAGCTCTTCCTAAATAGCAGGGATCGTGAAAGGTAATTCGTTTTCCTTTAAACTGACCGCCTTCAATCGTTAAACGACCGTCATCAAGTAGCGATTTTAAAAATTGAGTATGGTGCACCACTTCATAGGTACCGCCAAGTTCGGGATATTCATTTTTCAACGTATTGAAACAATGCGGACAGGCTGTAACAATTTTTTTTACTTCATACGCATCCATCACCTGAATATTCATCATGGCTTGCATTTGAAATAAAAATTCGTTTCCGGCTCTTTTTGCTGGATCGCCTGTACAACTTTCTTCCGTTCCAAGTACGGCAAAAGAAACATTGGCACGATTTAAAATTCGTACAAAAGCCTTGGTGATTTTTTTGGCTCTATCGTCAAAACTACCGGCACATCCCACCCAAAATAACACTTCGGGTTGTTTGCCTTGAGCCATCATTTCTGCCATGGTTGGCACTACTAGATTTTCTGCCATATTTTATGAGTGTTGGATTGTTAGATTATTGGATTGTTAGATAGTTGGATTTACAGAAAATCAGACAATCGAAAAATCATTAATTATTCATGATGTTCGTCATCAAATACCTGAATGGTTACTTCTTTTTCAACCAAATCGGTAAATTTTCCACGGTAACGTGTAGCTTTTACTAAATGGTTATCAATCCAATGGTAATTCCCACCTCTGGGTTTTCCCATTACCATACCATGGTATTTGAATCCGTGTTTTTTTAACCAAATTTCAGTATATTCTCTGTGTGCTTCCGTTCTGGATGTAAAAAAGAAAATGATGTGCCCTTCATCATACCATTTATTTAATGTTTTTAAAGCATCCGGATAAACCTCTGCAGTTAACATTCGCTCGGGTTCTTCATTTGGAATATCGTCACAAATGGTACCGTCAATATCAATCAAATAATTTTTAATTCCAGGAGGTAATATGGGGCTCAAATGCTGACCATTTTCGGTCACCGTTTGTAATTTCTTTTCAATGTCTTCCGCTTTCATTTTTTTAATTTTAATTTGTTTCACATGCATTAAACACCTCCCCAAGCCTCACATATATGGGAAATTGTTCGGTTTATATTAGTTTTCGTCTTTCCAGTTTAATCGGTCCATTTGATTGTATTGCCATGGAGCCCCGTTGTTTTCAATATTTGTCATCATAGCATTGAGCGACATGGGAGCAGCACTTTGTTCCATAACCAGATAGCGTCTCATGTCCATTATAATAGATAACGGACTGATATTAACCGGACATTCTTCTACACACGCATTGCAAGAAGTACACGCCCATAGTTCTTCCGGAGTGATGTAATCATTTAATAAGGATTTATTATCCGGTACAAAAACACCTTTATTGGTATCGATGTTTTTACCTACTTCTTCCAAACGATCGCGAGTATCCATCATGATTTTTCGGGGAGATAGCTTTTTACCGGTTTGATTGGCCGGGCAAGATGACGTGCAACGACCACATTCTGTACACGTGTAGGCATTGAGTAATTGAACCCAATTCAAGTCTTGAACATCACTGGCACCAAACTTAGCCGGAACAGCATCAGGATTGGCAGGAGCAGCAAAAGGATCGGCACTAGGATCCAACATTAATTTTACTTCGTTGGTAACACTTTCTAAATTATCAAACTTTCCTTTCGCATTTAAATCGGCAAAATACGTATTCGGAAAAGCTAAAAGGATATGCAGATGTTTTGAAAAATATAAATAATTCAAGAAAACCAAAATCCCACAAATATGTAACCACCAAGCCGCACGTTCAATTACAATTACAACTCCTTCGGACATTCCATCAAAAAGGGGAGCAATAAATTGACTTACAGGAAAACTTCCGGCTTGGTCATAATGATGTACTTCCATTTGTTGTAACCAAAAATCAGCGGCATTCATCAATAGGAATAAAGACATCAAAACGATTTCGAAGTACAGAATATAATTGGCATCGTTTTTAGGCCAACCTTTCAAATCGGAACTGATAAAGCGTTTTAATTTAATCGCATTACGTCTGGTCCAAAACAAAATGACTGCCACAACAACCAAAACAGCTAATATTTCAAAAGAAGCGATTAGAACATCGTAAAATCCTCCCATGAAAGCGAAAACTCGGTGTGTTCCGAAAAGTCCGTCAATGATGATTTCCAACAACTCTAAGTTAATGATTACAAAACCAATATATACGATTATATGAAGTATTCCGGCAATTGGTCTTTTAACCATTTTGGATTGACCTAAAGCAATCATGGCCATATTTTTCCAACGTTCAGACGGGTTGTCTTTGCGGTTTATGTCACGACCTAATTTGATATTTCGGATTAATTTTTTAACATTGATAGCAAAATATCCAAAGCCTAAAGCTAAAATAATCGCAAATAAAATATTATCTAAATAACTCATAAAAACTTATTTTTTAGTTTGAGTTGAATCAATTTCTTTGGGTGCAACGTAGGGTTTATTTTTCTTTCCAAACAAAGAAACATTTACATAACGTGTAGGATTTAAACGCAAATCCTGTAATAAAAGCTCGAGTTCTTTGGATGATTTGGAGAAATTATTGTAGAGTGCATCATCTTTTACCAGTTTACCCATTGAACCTTTACCGGCTTGAACATCAGACATTATTTGATTAACGTTTGCCAAAGTAGATTCTAAATTTGAAATAGTTTTCTTCAAATTAGACTTGGATATTGAATCGGATATTTTAGCAAAGTTTGAGGAGGCTACTTCCAAATTTGAGGTAGTTTGATTTAATTTTTGCTTATTTTCTGCTAACAGAGTATTGATGGTTTTTGAGGACTCACTGAATTCTTTAAGTGTTTGATCCAAATTGGCAATACTGTTTTTCAAATTCTGCTTGGTTTTATCATCTAAAACCTCATTTAAATTGGTTAACAATAAATCGGCATTCACCATCATTTTCTCAATCTTGTCTTGAAGGGGCGTAAGTTTTTCTGTAACTAAATCGGTTAATCCCGGTTTAACTCCACCGGTTAAGTACTCATTAGATTCGGCTAAGCGTTTGTCTTCAAAATTGGGAACAATTTGAATTTGTTTTCCTCCTATTAAGCCCGGCTCATAAATTCGTGCAACGCTCGATTTCGAAATTGGAAAATCTGAAGATATTTGCAATTCTACTTTTATCTTTCCGGTATTATCTGAAAAGCTTACTTCCTTAACTTTCCCTACAATCAAACCATTAATAGTTACCGGTGCCGATGCCATTAGGCCTTCTACATCATCATAGAGGACAAAAAAAGTTTTGTGTGATGTAAGCAAATCAGTTCCTTTGAGAAAGCTGTATCCCCAAATAAAGATTAAAATGGATGACAGAACTAATATTGCGGTTTTAATTTCTCTAGTAATTTTCAAAATCGTGAGTTTTTTACAAATTTAAAATAAATTTAGGACAAATTATTTTTTTAATGCTTCTTGAATGCTAATCTTTTTTCCGTTTTGAAATGCCACTATAAAGGCAGATTCATATCCCTTAGATTTGGCTTCTTGCAAATTGCGTTTTGCCCGATCGTAGCTAGTTTCTTCAGAATAAAAATACTTAATCAAACCATTTTCTTTGAGCATTGAAATTGGACTTAATCCATTAAAATTTTGAGGAACCAAATCCAGCAATTTGCCGCTGGCGGATATTTGAACTTTGAAAACAACTCCGGTTTGAACAGCTGGCTCTTTGTTCTCTACTTTGGGTTCTTCTTTAACAGCTAAAGGAGCTTCTGACTTTGATTTTGGAGTTTCTGCAACAACCTTAGGCTGTTCCTTCGGTAAAGATTCGGTTGAAGTTTTAGTAGGTTTATCCTCTTCAACTGCATTACCAGTGCCATAATATTCTTTTTTGTATTTTAATATTCCCTCAGCGATGGCTTTAGCTAATTCTTCCTGACCTTTTTCACTATTTAAATATTCTCCTTCTTTTTTATTGGAAACAAATCCCAATTCAACCAAAATACCGGGCATTACAGTTGCATCCAAAACCCAAATAGGTGCTTGTTTTACTCCTCTGTTTTTTCGTCCTAAATTGTTTGTGAAATTATCTTGAACTTTACTCGCCAAAGAGATGCTTTGATCTAAATTTTCTTCTTGAATTAATTTTAATCCGGTTAAAGTCAGCGGGTTATTGGGGTCAAAACCGGCATATTTAACTTTATAATCAGACTCTAAAGTAATTACACTGTTTTCCTTTTTGGCTACCTCTAAATTTGTAGCATTTCGGGTAAGTCCCATCACAAAAGTCTCAGTTCCATAGGGCTCGTAATTGTTCACCCCGTTACAATGAATGGATACAAATAAGTTGGCGTCGGCTTTATTAGCAATATTGGCACGTTCTTTCAGCTCAATAAAAACATCCGTTTTACGTGTATAAACAACTTGAATATCACTATGTTTTTCCAAAATTTTACCTACCAACAAAGTCACATTCAGTACAATTTTTTTTTCTACATATCCATGATGTATGGTTCCAAAATCTTTACCGCCATGACCAGCATCGAGAACCACTTTAAATTTGGAATTATTTTGAGAAAAGCCCAAAAAGGCAATCGATAAAAAAATAGTAAGAAATAGAAATTTGAATTTATTTGAATCGTACATACTCTAAAAGTTAATTTAAATTAAAACTCTGCGTTTTAAATTTTATTATTTACTTATTTTTGACCAAAAATATTGTGTAAGTTTGGCACTCCAAAAACCAAGCCATAATTTTACAAAAATAGCATTAAAACCTTTGCGTACAAACTTATTTCATATCGTTTTATCAGTATTTTTCCTAACAGTAGGATTACCAAAAAGTTATTGTCAGGATTTGAAACCCAAAGGCGGTAATTTTCCAGCGGTAAAAAGCAAAGACAGTCTGACAATCAACCCAAAAGACGATGTAAAACTAAACGATACGATTCGAAAAGACACACTTAAGAAACCTATAAAGAAAGCTTTTTTGGAAGGATTGGCAACTTACAATGCACAAGATTATCGGAAAATAGATCAAAAGAAAAAGCAAGTTACTTTATACAACAAAGCCGAGTTATTTTATCAAGATATCGAGTTGAAAGCCGGAATAATAATTTTGGATTACGAAAAACAAGAGGTTTATGCCGGTAGAATTAAAGATTCAACAGGTAAATTTACCCAAAGACCTGTATTCAAACAAGGCTCAAATGTGGTAGAACCCGATTCTATTCGATTTAACTACAAAACACAAAAAGCTTTGATTTGGAATTCCCGTTCAGATCAAGGAGAATTTAGAGTTTTGGCAGAAAAAACAAAAAAAGAGAACGATTCGGTTTATTTTTTACAAGGTGCCAAGTTTACCACTTCTAAAGATGTTGACAATCCTGAATATTATTTTTACACCAATAAAATCAAACTAGTACCTAAGAAGAAAGTGGTAACCGGTTTGACCCATATGGTTATTG
>JANJWE010000286.1 GCA_024709705.1 Flavobacterium sp.
CCTAAATTTATATTAACAATCTAATTTTAATTTACATCAAATTCTAAATCCATATTATTTAAATTTGCCACAATTAAAAATTATTTTACGGCCATTTGTTGCGTACCCAGAACTCGTTCACCCAATTCCACAGAAAGAAGAGAAATTGTACCATCTGCCGGAGCATAAATTGTTGTTCTAGATAGATTATCTTTGGCTTCGGTAACGGTTGCCGATGCACTTTGCACTCCATAATAAGCCGCTTGTTTTGATGCTTGTGCAGTTTCATAAGCTGCCACTATTCTGTCCCACTCAGACTTTGAAATTACTCCTTTTTCAAATAAAGATTTATTGCGGTTAAAATTGGCTTGAGCTTCTTTTAAGTTTGCTTCAGACTGACTTAATCCGGCTTTGGTATTAGATAATCCGGCCAAAGAACGGTTTAAATTTGAAGTATATAAATCAGGATTAATGCGTACCAACAACTGTCCTTTCTTAACCAATTGTCCCTCTTTTACCGGTAATTCAATAATTTCCCCGGAAACTTCTGAAGAGATTTTTATTTCAGTTTCGGGTTGAATTTTGCCGGTTGCAGATACTGTTTCAACTATAGTCATTTCGGTTACAACAGCGGTTTCAACTTCTTTCCCTTTGTTTTTATTTCCTATCATTCCCATTTTTGACAATGAGACCAAGATTACAATAATGGCAATAGCTACTAATAATAGGATGTATACTGTTTTTTTTGACATGATTTATGGTGTTTTTATAATTGGTATTCCGAAATAAAATTCTAATATTTTGGTTCTAAAAATATAGTCATATTTGGTTCGTAACACTTCCGATTGTGCATTTTGCAATATCGTTTGCGATTGATTGAATTCAAATGAATTGATTAATCCCACATTAAATCGCTCTTGAGCATAAACAAAAGCTTCTTGTCTGGCTTCTAAGGTTGCTAAGGCAGACTCATAGGCATTCAATGCTCCTTTCGTATCTGTAAAAGCGGTGTATACATTTCGTTCTAAGGTAACTTCTTCCTGTTCATAAGCTAATTTAGATCTCTCTACGGCTATTTTAGATCTTTGAACTGCAGTACGAGTTGCAAAACCATTAAATAAAGGAACTGTCAATTGAAAGCCAAAATTTTGACCTTTATTGTTTTCAAATTGATCCAAGATAGGTAATGCCTTACCCAAAGTTGGATTGAAGTTGGGTTGAACCACGTTTTGATTGGTGCCTTCTACAAAACCAATAATTGAAGTCGGATTGTCAGTATTTAGAGTAAAACCTGTGACTCTTTCTAAACTAGAAGCCCGAGTGCTAAAACTATAAAAACCTTGCAATCTAGGTTGATAAGCCCCTTTAGCAATTTGTAAATCTTTTTGAGCTATTTCCAAATTAGATTGAGCAATTTTCAATTCGGTTCTTGTTTCTTTAGCTTTTTCAAAAATAGCTTGGGGAGTTTGCATTAACAACGGACTTTGTTCAACGTTGTATTCACGATCTTCAATATCAAAATCTTTAAAGTCTTTTAACTGCAAAAGCTGAGCAAGACTAATTTGGGATATAAGCAATGCATTTTCTGCTACCACAAGTCTTTGTTGATCGGCTGCTAGTGTAGCCTTCATGTCTAACAAATCTCCTTTGGGAATAATTCCTGCATCAAAAAGCTCTTGCGAACGATTGAATTGTTTTTGGTCGTTTTCAAGCTGTTGCTTTTGCACTTTTAAATTTTCTTTATTAAATAAAATTTGCAAGAAAGCATTGGCCACATTCAAAGCTACATCTTCTTGTATTTTTAATAACTGATATTGGGCTGCAACTTTAGACAAATTGGCTCTACGAAGTCGGTTTTGATTTTGTAGACCATTATAAATATCTATCCCAACATTCAAACCGGCAGATGTAAATTGTGTTGTTTGATTCTCCAATAAACCGGTCGTAATATTTTGATTTAAACCCACATTCCATGAATGAGATGACGAAGCGTTTACAAAAGGCATAAACCCTCCTACAGCAGCTAATTTTTCAACTGAGGCTACTTCTAGGTCAAAACCTGAGTTTTTTACAGTAATATTATTTTCTAAAGCATAATTTACACAATCTTCTAACGTCCATTTCTTTTGAGCTTGCATAGTGAAAACTCCAAATGAAAAAGCAACTGCTACTATTTTAAAAAAGAATCGGGTCATTGTAATGTATTTTGGATTGAGTAGAAAAATCAATTTTTTAAACTACTGTTTCATTGCTCATTTGACGCATAAATTTATTTTGTGTTACAAAAAATCATAAAATAAAGTATTTTTACACCTTCAAAGTCTAAGTATCATGAAACGTTTTGGAATCCTATTGGGAATAGTTTTAATTTATTTTTTTACTTCTTGTTCTTCAACCCATAAAATTAATCTTTTAAAACCAGAACCCGACGATGCAGAACCGGTTGTATATGAAAACACCTCTTCTTTTATTTCATTACCGGTAAAAATAAAAATAAAAGACATTGAAAATCAAACCAATAAATTAATGCAAGGTTTGTTATATGCAGATACTATAGCACAAGACGACAACTTAGAAATCAAAGTTTGGAAACAAGCTCCCATTCAAATTAGCACAGAAAAAGAAGGTAAAACAACCCGATTAAAAACAGTCTTACCTTTGAAAATTAATGCTAAATACCATTATGGTTTTAACAAATTGGGTTTTAGTTTAAATGACAGTAAAGAATTTAATTTAAATGGGATAGTTACTCTTATAAGTGATGTAGGATTAACCAATTGGCAACTCTCGTCTCAAACCCAAATTAAATCGCTTGAATGGACTGAAAGCCCAACCATGGTAATGGCAGGAAAAAGCGTACCTATTACCTACTTAATCAATCCTGCCATTAGAGTTTTTAAATCAAAAATTGAAAAGTCTATAGACGACAATATTAAAAAAACGCTCAATTTTAAACCTCAAGTTTTAGAAGCTTTAGATAAAATAGCTACACCTGTTGAAATGAGTGAAACCTATTCCAGTTGGTTAAGATTGGTTCCTATTGAGCTTTATGTTACCGACGCAATTTTAACTCAAGATGCCATAACAATGGATATGGGTTTGAAATGTAATATTGAAACCCTTATAGGAAAAATTCCCGAAAAGCGATTTGATTCTTCTAAAATCATTTTGAAACCGGTAAGCAAAATGCCCGATAAAATAAATGCTAATATTATTGCCGTTTCTACCTACAAAGATGCCTCTGAACTTATGACAAAAAACTTCAAAGGACAAGAGTTTGGAGATGGAAAGCGAAAAGTAAAAGTGAATCAAGTGAATCTGTGGCATAAAAACGGTAAAATGATTATTGCATTAGACCTATTGGGAAGTATTAATGGAACCGTTTATCTTTCCGGATTTCCTCAATATAACGAAGAAACCCATGAGATATATTTTGACAAATTAGAGTATGTGCTAGACACCAAAAGCTTTCTTTTAAAATCGGCAAACTGGCTTGCACAAGGTTATATTTTAAGGAAAATACAAGAAAGTTGCAGATATTCTATAAAACCCAATTTAGAAGAAGGAAAATCAAATATTTTAAGCTATTTAAAAAATTATTCTCCAATGAAAGGAGTTTATGTAAATGGCGTGCTGAATGAATTTGAATTTGAAAAAATTCAACTAACAAACAAAGCTATATTGGCTTTTATAAAATCTTCCGGAAAAGTGAATGTTATCATTGACGGATTGGAATAAACTTATTCAGTATCTGGCTGTGGTTTTTTTTTAAACTTCATTTTGTATACTACATAAAAAACGATAGCAACCATTATATAGGGGAATGCCATTAAATAAACAATTCCGTTATTAATAGCCTCTGCTTTTGAGCTATCCCCTTCACTTTCAAGAGCTGCTCTACACATCGCACATTGGGCATTTGAAGAAAAAGCCAACAAAAACAAAAATATAGCTAAAAAATATTTAGTACGCATAATAAGGTGCAATCATCATATAAACTATTACTCCGGTAACTGCCACATACAACCAAATAGGAAAAGTATATTTGGCAATACGCTTGTGGCTATCAAAACGTTCGGCTAAAGCCTTAACATATGTTATTAAAACCATCGGAATAACAGCAATAGACAATACGATATGCGAAATTAAAATGAAAAAATACAAATACCTTAAAAAACCTTGTCCGCCATAAGGAGTACTATCTGAAGTCATATGATAGGCTACATACATAACCAAAAACAATACAGAACAACACAAGGCTGAAACCATTAACTTTTTATGTAGTGAAACATTCCCTTTTTTAATGGCATAAACCGCTAGAATTAAAAGCATAGCAGTGATTCCGTTTATAAATGCGTATATGGGCGGTAAGAAAGATAAAGGCTCAACATTTATACCATAATCCTTCAATTTTATCCCAAATAAAAGGGCTACTACTATTGGAATTGCTATTGATAATATTACTATTATGGGTCTAAACTTTTTTTCAATTGTATTAGGTACAATATTGTTCTGTAAATCTTCCATTATTATTCGTTTAAAAGTACTTTAATATCTTGTTTTAGAGCTTGAATACCGGGTTTGTATTGCCCTGAAAAATCTTCTTCAAACCCTTCCGGATCCGAATAGTTTAGTCCGCTGTAGTATACAATAGGATTACCTGAATTGTCTTTTCTACATCTGATTTTTCCTTTTTTATCTATCAATGCAAATAAGCCGGAATGTTCAAAGCCCCCTTCCATTTCTTTATTTTCACCCACAAAAATAGTAAACCCTTTATTGGCAATATCATAAATATACTTTTTATCGCCTGTTAAAAAATGCCAATTTGGATTATTAACACCTAAGTGTTGAGCGTGTGCTTTCAATACTTCTGGTGTATCGTAATCCGGATTTATCGTAAAAGAAGCTATCCCAAAATTAGACTCATTTGAAAAGTGATTTTGAAGTTCTACCATATTTTGATTCATTACCGGACAAATAGTTGGACAAGTGGAAAAGAAAAATTCAACGAGGTATACTTTCCCTTCAAAATCTGAATTGGTTATCGTTTTTCCATCTTGATTGGTAAGTGAAAATTGAGGTGCATTACCTATTTCTACCAATAAGTCTGATGAAGTTTCCTTAGCTCCTTTAACATTAAGTCTGTCTATTCGTGTTACATCATCCTCTGATATTCTTGAAACTATTCTTGGTATGAAAATAATTCCAAAAATGAGAATTATGAAAGAAATTCCAATATATGATTTGTTTTTCATGACTTATTTTTTTCGGTCTGCACTATTTTTTTTTAGTGCCAAACGGTATTCTGCTAAAATAATTTTTATATCGTCGCCCATTTCATTGTGTAAATCGGCTGCCGAAATGGTATTGTAGCCCTCTTTATACTCGGGTTCTCCTTTTTTATTTAAACCCTTTCTGCCTCTTAGATTCAACTCTTTATCTATAATAAAAACATTTGGAGTACCATAATTCTCATCTAACTGTCCCACTAAATTTAAAGTAGCATAATACTCCTTAATTTCTTGAGGTGTTGCAAATATATAATTCCACTTAGACAAATCGGATATTCGAGAAAGTTCTTCTTTAACTTGTTCTGTTTCTGCTTCTGTACCTATTGGAGCAATATAAATCAATTGGAAATCTTTAAAATCTTTTACTTTATCATAGATTTTTTGATTCAAATTAAAAGCATCGCCTTTGTTGTAGAGAACTTTTGTTCCTGGAAATGCCAAAATCGTGATTTTATCTTGTAAAGAAAAAGTTTCTCCCTTGACAGTTTTCCATTCCGACAAATCTGGAATTGACTTGGTTACTATGGGAAGATGCGTGAAATTGTGCACACCCGATGCAAAAAAAAGATAAGCAACAATGGGTAAAATAAATAATGAAAACAGCACGATATTCTTTTTCATCGGAAATGATTTAATGCCTACAAAAATAAAAAAAGGTACGCTAAGCGTACCCTTGTTTTATAGCAAATTTGTTGTTAAAAATTCCATTTTATCAAGGAAGACTTATACACTTCATAAATATAATCTCCTTCAAGTAAGAATATTAAGGCAATATACAAAGCCAAAAACACAAACGACCAGATTACAGATCTTCTTAAACTCGATTTTTCATCTCTCATGTGCATGAAATCCCAGGTGATGTAATACGCTTTAACAATAGTTAAAACCAAGAAAATTAAATTTAATGGAATTAAGTAAATCAAAGGTGATAAAACAATATTACCCAAAGTAGCTCCAAGACCACCTTCAAAAGGCGTCATAAATCTATTCATTAAAATTTCGGGTTTATAAATACCCAAAACCACTTCAATTGCAGTAACTATAGATAGAAAAATTAATACTCCCCAAATCTTTTGTACATTGGATTTGAACTTTAATTTTCCTCTGAAAATTGCTAAATTATGTTCGTGTGCCATTTTATGTAAGCGTTTTTTTAAAATTATACTAAGTAGAAGAACGTAAATACAAACACCCAAACTAAGTCTACAAAGTGCCAATATAAACCTACTTTCTCTACCATTTCATAACTACGTCTTTTCTCATAAGTTCCTAAAATTACATTTAAGAATATGATAAAATTAATTACTACACCCGAAAAAACGTGGAATCCGTGAAAGCCCGTTATAAAGAAAAAGAAGTTTGCAAATTGTTTATTTCCGTATTCATTACGTACCAAATTGGCTCCTTCTACTACGTGAACGGCATCATTCAATTTGGCCAAAGACTCTTCTCGGGTAAGAATTGTTTTGTGTCTAACCTTATTTAACGAAGGATGAACCCCATTTTTGTCATTTGATTCTTTGTAAAACTCTTGGGTTCTAACTAAAATATTAGGATTGGCTTTAAATCCTTCAACTACCTCAGCAACTGAATACGTTGGCAATGAACTTTCATCTTTTGAAAACCAAATACCATTTTTTCGTTCGTGTTGAACTCTATCTTTAGGAAGAGTTAGAGCAAAGTCTGAAACTTTAACTCTTTTCCCCTCTTGGTCTACAAACTGTATAATGCTTCCTCCTTTGGTTTCAATGGCACCATATTCGCCTTTGATAAAGTTTTTCCATTCCCAGGCTTGTGAACCTACGAAAATCAAACCTCCAATAATGGTTAAAAACATGTAGAAAGCTACTTTAGACTTTTTCATGTGATGTCCTGCATCTACAGCGAGTACCATAGTTACAGATGAGAAAATCAATATAAAAGTCATTAATGCTACATAAAGCATAGGCAAATCTTGACCATGAAGAAATGGAAAGTGATTGAACACTTCGTCGGCAATTGGCCAACTGTCCATAAATTTGTATCTCGAAAAACCATAAGCTGCAAGAAACCCTGTAAAGGTTAAAGCATCTGATAAAATAAAAAACCACATCATCATCTTGCCATAGCTTGCTCCCATTGGCTCATTTCCGCCGTCCCAGATTTTTTCTTCAGTCGTAACTGTCGCTCCCATATATAGTTATTAATTAAAAAGTTTTCAAATTTACATATTTTTTCTATTAGTAAAAATAGAAAAATAAAAACAACAAAATCCACAAGAAATCCAGAAAATGCCAAAACATCGCACCTAGCTCAATTCCAAGGGTTTGAGTAGAATTGTATTTTTGTTTAAAATGATTATAAATTAAGATTAAAAGAGCCAAAACACCACCAAAAAGGTGTGCCATGTGTAAGACTACAATGATATAAAGGAAAGAAGTTGTAATATTACTTTCACTTCCAGTAAAAAAATAGCCCGCTTCTATAATTTGATTGAAACCCAAAAATTGCAAAATTACAAATAGGGCTCCAAGTGCTAAAGTACCCAAAAGAGCTATTGTTGTTGCTTTTCTGTTATTCTTTCGAATAGAAGTTAGTGCATAATGAAAAGTAAAACTACTTAATATCAAAACCAGGGTACTCAGGACAAATGCTTGTGGCATTTCAAAATCTTTCAACCAATCCTTTCTGGAAGTACTTACCACAAATGCACTAGTTAGCCCGGCAAACATCATGACCATACTAATCATTCCAAACCAAAGTAATAATTTATAGGATTGGTTTTTTCTTTCTTGGTGTTCTTGAACCGTCATTTCCATATTATCTCAAAAATTTATCTGCAATATATATCAATTGCAATAAGGTTATATAACTAACACTAACTAACATAAGCTTTCTAGCACTAAGAGCGTCTCGTTTATGATACAATTTGAAAGCATAATATAACATCCAAATTCCTAAAAACAAAACTCCTATTGCTGACCATGGCGTCAAATACAATCGACTGCCCATTATACCCATATAGGGGAAAAGTGCCGGTAAAAGCGAAGCAATGATCAACCAAATAGTGTAGAGTATGATTTGTAATGCTGTAGATTTGTCTTTTTTTCCGGTAGGCAACATAAAAAAACCGGCTTTTTTGTAATCATCATACAAAAACCATCCTATGGCCCAAAAATGGGGAAACTGCCAAAAAAATTGTATCAGAAATAAGGTGCCGGCTTCTAAACTAAAATCATTTGTTGCAGCTACCCAGCCCAACATAAAAGGAATAGCACCCGGTATTGCTCCTACAAAAACCGATAGAGGTGTAATTGTTTTTAAAGGTGTATATACACTGGTATACATAAAAATTGAAATGGCTCCAAACATTGCAGTTTTGGGATTAATGTTATACAAAATCACCAAACCTACTAAGGTTAAAATTGAAGCCAACCAAAAAGCTGTTGTAACCGACATTCTCCCCGAAGCTACGGGTCTGTTTTTGGTTCTATCCATTAAAAGATCTAAATCTTTCTCAATAATTTGATTGTAAGCATTTGAAGCCCCAACCATACAATACCCACCAACAACCAATAAAAGCAAGGTAGAAACACTAAACGAAGCTAAATCTAAAATTCCAAGAAAATAACCCGCTATAGATGAAAAAACAACACTTATTGACAAGCCGGCCTTTGTGATTTCTTTGAAATCACGGTAAAGAATTTTAGCAGACAACGCATTGGGTACAGTATTCAACACAGGTTGGTTTTGAAACAGGGGCAAAGATACAAATTTGGAGTCTTATATTGGATTGAACAAAATAGAAAAATGATGTTAAATTCATATCTTTTATTTCAATCCTTTGCCCATACAGAAAACCTTCTAGTAATCGAAATACCAATTGAACAAATCCGAACGAATTCCGACAGAAAACCATGTTGTATTTTGCTTGAAGGTCGTAATGGTATTTTGTGAAGGATCAAAGTTACGGTAAATCAAATTTCCAAATAGTTTCAAATTACTGGTGGGATTCACCACATAACCCAATTGTAAGTCGGCTATAATGATTGTCGTTTTATTTCCTTGTCCGATAGAAACCCCTTCATCAAAGGGTCTATTCTCATCATAATTTTTATAAATGTTGCTTCCGTAATTAAAAGAATTTTCATCGGTATCAAAATCCAATCCTCTAACACCATAGGTTAGTTTGGCATCGGCAAACCATCTTCCTCTAAAATATCTGGCAATCCCAACCCATTCTTTTGCATTTCCACCCCATTGATGTCCTAAACTCTGATTGTTATGACCGTAGTTGGTAATTGCATTACTGTGTGAATACACATAAGGTCTGATGTGATTGTATTCTAGTTGCAAAAGCAGATTGGGCACTGAAAAAGCATCTAAATACTTGGCTCCAATTTGATATCCAAACTTATTTCTCCAACTTTTATTACCTGCTTTAACATCGCTTAATGCAAATTCGTCTAATAAAAACTGCCCATAAAATTGAATTTGATTGGACCATTTGTACTTACTTGTCAAACCTAATAAGGCGTTACCCGACTTGGATGATGAAGTAAATTCAACGGTTCTGAAAAAAATTAATGGATTAATAAAACTTGCATCAAACCCTCTTTCATTGGTGTTGGTCCAAATTACTGATTCAAAAAAACCTAAGTTCAGTCTTTTACTAACATTCCAACTCAAATAATGATTGGCCATGTATTTGGTAGCATAGGTTCCGTCTTCGGTAACTTCGGGACGAACATCTTTGAGCCACATATAAGTATTGGTGTATTTTATTTTCCAAAAAGTAGTATTTATTTTAAAACTTGGATATGGGCTAGCTCCATCACTCATAAGTAATGAACGGTACCCGTCACCAATAAAATTTCTTCCATAACCTAATTGAAGATTTATAAATGAATTGGGGGTATAGGTTAAATTTGCTTCAGCCAATGGAAAATCATAGGCGTCTGTTTTGAATTCTTTGGCTATTCCTATTCCCGGTATTATTGCCGGATTTCCACCCGATGGCCTTATACTTTCTGCATAGGCATTGTAATAATCAGCAAATCTACCTTGACTTTCATAAATGGAAGTTGTAAAATTCAACTGCGAACCCAAACCGCCTTGAATTTGAACCCCTCTGGTATTTTGATAAGTGTAACTTGTTGTTTCGGGATCACTTTTACCTACTCTTAAATCTAAAATTGGATTGAGGGTAAACCAGTAAGAGTCCCCTTGAACAGAAACTAAATGTTCGTTCCAAAATTTTCTTCCCCACCACCCTTCTTTAGCTATCTTGATATTTGAATTATTTTGTTCAAAATCAAAATATTTACCTACTTCAGCATAAGTGTAGGGCTTTGAAGCTGTGTGGTTATTTGAACCGACTCGCTGTAATGAAGACTCGAATTGAGCGTACAAACTATGAGAAAACGGAATGTTTAAGTTACTTTTGAAATGCGGATTTTGGAAGGTTTCGTATTTGATTTCCTCATATTCAGTCAAGTCTTGGTTTCCATTTTTAAAATGAGTTTGTTTAGATGCTTCTTTATTTTGTGATGATTGAAGTTCCTCGGGATTCTGTAAAGGAATCGAAATTCGCATGGAATACCTGGAATAGGTAGGTTTTCCGGCATAGGTAGGAGGAGTTATTTTGGGCAATAACAAGAAAACTCTTTTCGACTCATCTGCCAATTCTGAAAAGGGTGCATCTACATATTGCACTTTAAATTCGCCATCCTGATTTACTTCAAAAAGCACAATAAAAGAGCCCGTGTAATTAGACTGAACCACATTCTCAGGCACTTTAAATTCTTTATAAATATGTTTCTGAACATTTTTATAAAAGCATTGTTCCAAATCGGCATTTATTAAATTTTCACAATCCGAAAATACCGGAAACTGTTCGATTTGTTTTTCTTGAGCCGAAAAAAATTGAAAACAAAGAAATAAAAGTAAAACAAATCTGTTTCTCATGATGATTTAGTAGAATTTAGTAATTGCTATTTGTAGATTCTCCTTTAGCGATGGCTTTGGCAGCTGATGTACCAATACGCTTTACACCCAAATGAATCATGGCAAGAGCCTCATCATATGAACGAACGCCTCCGGCTGCTTTTACGGGCAATGGCGAACTATTTTCCAACATCATGATAATACTGGGTATAGTTGCCCCATTTGGTTTTCCGGCTTCGGTTTGATAAAATCCAGTTGACGATTTCACAAACACATCTTGGTAATTTTCCTCTTTAAAATGGGATATTATAGTGTTTTTTATTAAGGCAGACAATTGTACAATCTCTTGGTCGTTTAAAGCTGCTACTTCTATAATCCACTTGACAACTTTGTGATTTGACAATCCTAATTGGGTACCTAGTACAATTTCATTTTTAACTAAATCGATTTCCTTGTTTTGAAAAGCCTTATAGTTGCATACAAAATCCAGTTCATCTGCCCCATCTTCTATTGCTTTTTGGGCTTCACTCAATTTATCTTGTGTCGTATAGGTTCCTTCCGGAAAACCTATAACAGTACCTACCAAAACTTTTGAACCGGCATTTAAGATCATTGCTTTGGCCATTGATACATAATCCGGGCGTATCATAATCAACTTGAATCTTTCGTCTATGGCTTCTTGAATAAAACCTTGAACTACCGCCTTATTTTCTTCAGATGACAAACCTGCCTGAGAAGCTGTTTTTAAATACGTAGAGTCTAAATAATTTTTTATTTCCATAGTGTAAAAATAAAAAAATCCCACCGAAGTGGGATAAGAAAGCTTAAAATATTTTAACGTCCAATTTTAAATGTTATGGGAACAGTATATCGAACTTTTACAGGTTTTCCGGCTTGTTTACCAGGAGTTAATTTGGGCAGTTTTGAAACCACACGAATTGCTTCTTTTTCCAAATCGGCATGAGCAAAGGCTTTGCTGTAAGCCGGTTTTACCTGCGTAATTTTTCCATCTGTATCTACAATAAACTCAACCAATATTGATCCTTGTTCACCCATATCTCTGGCTCTCTCAGGATAATTTAAATTTGCCGATAGGAATTTGCTCATTTGTTCTCTAAAACAAGCTTCACGTTCTGCTCCTTTTAAACCCGCACACTTTTGAAAGGTAGGCGTTTCTTCCAGATCCCATTTTTCTACAAAATCAGGAGCTTTTACCGGTGCAGATACGGGAGGTGTTTCTAAGGGTAAATCTTCAGGTAAGTCATCCATAGGAACCGTTTGCTGAGGCTCTGGTTCCGGAGTATCATTAGGAATCGGTTTGAGTTGATTAAGAATTAACGGTAATTTTCTAGGTTTAACTTCATTTGTTTTGGGCTTAGGCTCTTCTTTGCTTTCAACAATCAATTGGGTTGTAAATGGCTTTTCAGAAATATCAACAATTTTTCGTGAATCAGGCATTTCAGTAGTTCTGGATGGGGTTTCCATCTCAATAACAAAATAGACTAAAATCAATGAAGCAATAAGTCCTAATTGAAAATAGAGTTTACCGTTGTGGTTTACTTTGGGATACTGGTCTAAATTTCTCATAATAAAAGGATTAGTTATGAAAAAGATATTTCAATTAGTATGCCAAAAAAAATCCGCTTCAAAAAAGCGGATTTTTAAAATTTTATTGATCTAATTTAAAAGTAATCGGAATACTCATGGTCATCCTAACCGGCTTACCTCTTTGTTTACCAGGTACCATTTTAGGAAGCTTAGACATAATTCTTTGTGCTTCTTTTTCAAGAGTAGGATAGGGAGCTCTCATGTTTGCAATAGATACACTTCCATCTTTTTCAATAACGAAACTTACAAATACTTTTCCTTGATGTCCGGCATCAATAGCCGCTTCAGGATAAGAAAAGTTTTTACGAATATGAGCTTGTATTTTCTCTTGAAAACAATCTTTTCGCTTTTCTTTGGCTACATTCTCACAACCCGGGAATAAAGGCACATCTTCAATAATTGCAAAAGGAACATCAACATCTGGTTCTTCTTCTTTTGCAACTACTACTTTTTCTGCTTTTACAACCTCTTCTTTTTGGTTGGTTTCGGTAGATTGAATTTCTACTTCTTTAATTTCTTTTTTATCTTCTACGATTTTAAGAACCTCTGGTGCTGGTGGCGGTGGCGGTGGCGGTGGCGGTGGCGTGTTTAATTGCATTGTTACCGGCACATCTTCATCTAAGAAGCTATTGTCAACCTTTTGTGTAAGCCCTGACAAATCTTTCTCATATGTTTTAAGTTCAATTGCTAAGTAGGATAACGCAGCAATTGCAGCCAAACCTAGTTGGAAATAGAGTAAACTATTTCGTCTTGGGTCTACATTAGGATTCTTTTTTGGTTCCATATTTTTGTTTTTGAAATGCTAATATAAATATTTATCGAAAATCTAAAAATTATTTTTTAAAATTTAACCTTTTGGGAATACGTATCCCAACAAACCAAGCGGCAAAACACCCGAAAGCATTTGCGACAACATCCGAAAATTGCGGACTTCTTTCTATTGGCAACACGCCTTGCAATACTTCAATAATTATGCCATAAAGCATCGCTAAAACTATTGCAAAATTCCACTTGCTGTTTTCTCTTTCTGTAAAACTTATAACTAAAAAAAGTAAATAGGTTAAAACGAAGTAGAAAAAAAAATGGACTCCTTTATCTAAATGTGGTATTGTAACACTAGTAAATTTATTCACTTTGATAAGACTTGTTATTGTAATGAAAACAAGCCATAAAAAAAGCAAAATAAATCTAATTATTTTAGGCACCTATCAGTTCTCTATATGCAGTACTGTCTAAAAGCGAATCAAAAGCAGAAGTATCTGAAACTTTTACCTTTACCATCCAGCCTTTTCCGTAAGGATCGTTGTTTACGTTTTCAGGATTAGTTTCCAATTCTTCATTAAACTCAATAATTTCTCCTGCCAATGGTAAAAACAAATCAGATACCGTTTTTACAGCCTCAACTGTACCAAAAACTTCGTCTTGTTCTAAAGTTTGATCTAATGTTTCAACTTCAACATAAACGATGTCTCCTAACTCTTTTTGTGCAAAATCAGTGATACCTACAGTAGCGATATCACCTTCTAAACTCACCCATTCGTGGTCTTTTGTATACTTTAAATTTGATGGTATATTCATGGTCCTTGTTTGTTTCAGCAAATGTAATTTTTATGGGCTTATTTTGAAAAAAAAACACACATTATTTTTTATTAATTTCCAAAAGTATATCTGAGAGTAAATCCGGCTCTAATGTTGGTTAATGGGAACGCAGTAGAAATAACCGCTTTTGAAAATGTATGATCGTAATAAAATATAGCCGTCAAATTTTTGCTAAACATATAATCTGCATTAAGTTTTGCTGACCAAATGTTTTGACCCCCAGCCAATTGGTTATTGTCGTAATCTAGATAGCGTACAATAGTTTTGTTATCTCTAAAATTAAAATCAATACGCAAATTGATATCACTTTTTATAACGCCTTGTGGATTATCCGCTAATGCCGAATTGATGGTTACATCTTTTATTCTATATCCAAATCCGAGGACATACTCAACCCCTTTCACTTCTGTTAAGAGATTGTTATCAAAACTCATGGATAAGGCTCTGTCTTTTTTCAACTCAGCTCCAACTCTAAACGAATTTTTCATTTCAAAATCCAAACGGATTAAAGGATTAAATTGTTCTACCAAATTGACATTCTGCACCAATGTTTTATTGAAGAAATTACCGGCTTGATCGAGTTGGTTTGGGGCTCTATCGTATTCAAAATTTGATCTGAATGCATTAATGGTATAAGCCGCTTTGTAACTATGTTGTAATGAAAAACGCTTAAATCTATCTTTAAAAAACTTATATCGCATTAACCCATTGTATTTGATATTCCAATTTGGAATGGGAACATCTCTAAAAATTCCCAAAGAAACATCCGAAGCACTTTTCCCGGAATAAGCTGCCAAGAATGAAGGAATCAATACCGCTTGACTGTTTCTTCCAAAACCAACCGGAAAACCAAAGTTTGGATTGGTTGGGTCTGTGACTCTGGGGATTTCTCCAATATAATACCTTTCAGCTAAACGATTCGCTATTTCTAATCGATTCTCTCTAAAATCTTGGAATGCCTCCGATGTAAACTCATCACTCTTTTTGAATGCGGTTTTTATTAATGACGTAGAAATAGAATAATTACCTGTAGTGTAGGGAGATCTTGAATTGTATTGTCCATCAGTGATATCGTATTGTTCGGAATAATTTTCCAAATAATTGCGATCTGCAGTTAAGTCAATAGTAAAATCAGGAAACAAATCTACTTTAGCCGTAGCATTCAATTGCTTGGTTACTACTTGTGCATAACTTTGGTTAAAATCCGGAAATACGGTAAGCCATCCTCTTCGAGCAGCTTCAAAACGCACATCGTCTTGCAAACCAAACACAAATCCCATAGTTGGTCTTGAGGTTCCCAGAAAACCTAACGATTGAGTATATCCCGGCAGAACGGTTCCTTCATTTTGAGTATAATTAATTTGAATATTTTTTACAGAAGTCAAAACCCCAATTAATCCATCCAAAAACACATTACCCTGATTTTGTTGTGGTTGTCGAGTACTGGTGATTTTTTCTCCGGGTTTAGGAGGTGCCGTTTTTGCCGGCTGCTTTGGTTTAGCAGAACTTTTAGTTAATCCGATGTATTTGTAAAACAAATCCATGTTTAATGTGGTGTTCAAACGATGTGAACCTGAATTTTGGACTGTATTTCCTAAATCGTAAATAATACCTTCCTCGGTTTCAACAGAAGACAAAGCCAATGAAGAACGCTGCCAACTGTATGTACCGGTATAAGAATAATTTGACTTTAAGAAACTTAAAAAGGGTAACTTACTCAGAGGCAAGTCATAATTTACAATTAACTGTTGATTGTGCTGATCCGGTAGACCAATATCCCAATAATTATCAAAAATTCGATCTGAATCGTCTACAGAACCATCTTCACTTATATAACTTCTAACAATATTACTTCGGTTTGCCGTGTAGTTTAATTTTAACGATTTGGTTAAATTGTAATTAAATCCATATTGGTAATTAAACAAATAATTTCTTCTGTAGAGCGGGTCTAATGCTATACCCTCTACATCTACTTGTCTAAATTGTTGCCGGTTGTATTGTCTGATTATGTTGGAACTAAAATTAATATTGGTGGGCAAATAATTAAAATTAAAATCACGTAACAACTGCCAATATTTAGACTTGTTCATGAACTTAGCACTTTTTAGAGGCTCAATGGGTTTTGATTGAAAAGCAAAGGTATAATCAACTGCAGTTCGTGTTTGCTGATCTATAAAATCTTCTATTTCATAATTATGTCGTTCAACTTCGTTGAAAGAATGAGATAAAGTTAAATTTTCAACATCATAAACTCGGGCTTTTTGGTCCGGACCCCTGTCTTTCTTAACCCCTATAAAATTGATACTTTTCCGTTTGGTATAATCAACGGCTCGTTGTTCAATGTTATCTCTTTCTGCAGCACTCTCTGTAACTGATAGTAATTGGTCTAATCTGATATCTTGATTAAACGGGTCGTATTCGGGAGTAATTGTTTGTTCGCCAACCGCATAATTAAAAGGGAGAGTAATAGCCCATTTTTTGGGTAATAACTTTCCAAGATTCAAGTTGGTTACAATATCATATTGTTGCATATCTTCCCGACTTCTTTCATTTACTCCTTGTTCGAGAGAACCAAATCCGATGGTACTCATTCTTCCGGTCGCGGAAACTGTGGCAAAATCGGCAGCATTTGCATCTAAATTCATAACAGCAGCCATACCGGCTTTGTTTTTTAATCCGGCTACCCGAAGTTCGTTAAACCAAACTTCACCTCGGATACTGTTTAACTCAACTTGCCCTGTTTTACTGTTTCGCAATCCCAACATTAAGGTTCTTACCAAACCAAAATTGGGATTTCCTTTAATTCCCAAACGAAGTTTATTGGGTTTTCCGGCAGCAGATGGATCTAATTCTTCTTCATTTAAAAAGTAAATCTCATCCGGATTTGGATTTGAACCGGTAATTGAAAGCACTTTCAACTTGGTTAACAAAGCCAATTTTAAATCAATCTCATTGGCTTCGGGCCAAATTTCTTCTGCAATGGAAGTACCGTGGGGTGTTACTTTTAAAGGTATTTCAACTTGATAAAAGTTTTGTGTAAAATCATTTCCAAAACGAATGAATGCAACCATTTCATCATCTTGAAGTCTGTTAGGATCTAAATTATTCTCTAAAGCCTCGGCATGAATAAACATTTTCAATTTTTCAAACTGTCTTAAATCAACTTCAAGGTTTTTAAAAACAGCTCGTGAATCTCCGGGTTCCAATCCTCCGGGCAAACTTGAATTTCTTTTACTTACTCGTAAAGAAAGGGACTGTTCATTTTGATTTATAACTGTATTGTTATTAAAAAGCTGCTCCCGTCTAACCCCAGGAGGCAACACATAGTTTATAGGAGTACGGTTACTGTTTTCCTGAACATTTACAGAAAGCACATCAAATCCGGTATTGTCCTCTTCGTCTTGTTGTGGCGTTTCATTAGGATCTAAAGCTCCTAAAAATCTTCTCCATTCCCCTCTAACTAATTCAAGAACACCAAAACGCAGTGTTATTTCTTCGCTAAAACCGGTCATAAACATTCTCATGAAACGAATGGATCTAAAATCAGAAATACTGCCTATCTTATTATCAAATTGGGTAACCGGAATTTTAAATTGCAACCATCTTGCCGGAGGCAAAGGTAAACTTCCCGATCCTTGAGGTCTTGAGGGCAACTCTCTTATATCGGTAATATAATTTTCTCCCACTGTCATATTGGGAGTAACATTTATTTTATATTCATAGTAAGCATTAATCGTGTTCATTGTATTGTCCCGATTAATATCTTCTACATCCGGCAAAGTTGAATTTCCACGATTGTTATCTGTGACATTAACCGGTGAATTTCTTTCCAAACCATTGTAATTTTTGTAACGTTGTATCACATTGCCCGAAGTACTTAGATAAAACTCATAATTATCTGCTGCCGGATCTGTAAATGAAGCAAACGATGGAAAAAGAGATGCCTCTTCTTCATCATTGATCCCATCTAAACCTAAATCTTGTACGGCTCTATTGGCATTGTTGGTATCAAAAGCATAAATAAGCGATTGTGATGCGGGCACTTTACCCCAAATTGTGGGTATTGTAGGTTGGTTTGAACCTGCTTCCGGTAAACCGTTCTCATACTGTTTTCTTCCATCTTTAAGAACATCTTCTGAGATTTCTCCAAGATTGAAATAGATTTCTCCCGTGTTAGATTGAGGCGTTTCATCAGTACCAAAATAGGGATCTAACATCCAAAATTGAATGTATTCCACGTTACCTTGCTCAAAGTTGGTTGCATTTATTGCTCTCATTATCCCACCAAAATTTTGTTCCGGATTGGATAATTGGTTATCCGGAGTAGTAGAAGGATTAAAATTATAAGGCCCTCGTTCTCTCGGATAATAGGTTAAATCGAGGGTATTTATAACGGTTTGTTGACCTTGAGCGATATCGGTAACCGGGAAAATTTCGTCTATGAAAATTCTACGGGTACGGTTTAAAACCATATCGGCATCTGAAATTCCACCGGGACGTTGACTGGTATAAAAAATTGGATCTACTGTATACCAAGATAACTTTGCTCTTCTGAAACCATACTGTAAAGTGCTTGAATTTCCAAAGAAATCATATGTACTCGTTTGAGTTCTCTCTGGCACACTTGCTAAACTCCAAGCCAGAGAAGATTTCATGTCAATAGTAGTTTGAGAACCCTCAAAATCGTCTACATATAATGTGGATTCCCCTTGAAAATTATCTGCTTTTGGTGTATTAGGTTGTAAAAAAGCTACTTCCCCTCTTATTGATATGTTAGAAGGAACATCGGTGTCAATATTTGGTAATTTATTAACCAATCGAGTTAAAAAAGGAACTTCAGTGGAGTAATTTCCGTTAAAACCAAAAATCGTATTGTTTACAGACTCTTGCCCAAATGTTGATTTTTGAGTAAAGGGTCTTTCGGTCATTTTGATAAGAGTGGCTCCAATTTGGAACTTTTCTGAGAATTGATGATCTACATTGACTCCCATAAATCTTCTTGTTTGTTGACCAAAAACAGAGTTATTCTCTACCGAAATATTAATGGGAGCACCAGAAGCTTGCAAAGAAGGATCTAAAATTCGCACTTTACCAAACTGATAATTCACAATATAATCAATTCCTTCAACCAGTGTTCTTCCTCCTACGGTTACTACTACAGAACCTCTGGGCACATTAAACGCTCCAATAGAAATACCGTCACCTCCTTCAGATTTGTATCTGCCTCGTAGTAAGAATTTGTTCTTATCACTATCTTGGAGAGCAGCAGCTTGAGTACTTCTATACATGCTTCTATACACATACTTTGTTTGATTGGAGTTGTAACCCGTTGTCGTATTATCATAATCTTCCAACGGATTTGTTGTTCTCAACTTTTCAAAAAGATGTTTACCAAAGGGCTCTACCGTTGTAAAAATAATTCGCCCATTTTGAGCATCAATGGTAGTTCCCGGAATAAAGTCAAAAAAACCATCTCCACCGTCTTGTGGATCATTAGTAAAATTTAATCGGTCTACATTAAACACCTTTAAAAGTGGCGTTTCTGTAACATCGGTCGGTAAAGGTAAAGGAGGTGTTCCAGCCGGAGTAATGTAATTTAAAGGTGAAGGATCTGTGTATAAAATATTGAACCTGAAATCTTCTTGAGTAAGCTGAAAAGCCCCAGGTATTTGATAGATATTTTTCATCATCAAATTCCAAATGGGTTTGTCTACATTCGTTAAATTACTTTTAAGCATTTTCAAAATCAAACACTGTGTAACCGGAATATTGGTTGCCGCATCTACAACTGTAGCTTCTACGCCATCATTTCCAAATTCACCTACTTGATATACCTGATCTCCAACAGTATACTGGTAAGCAACAGCAATTACTTCATCATTGGCTAAACGCTGTTGAAGCGAGATGTAGCCCAATTGTGGATGAAAAGTATATTCATTGGGCATTAATTTTCTGGCATTTTCTAACTTGGAATAATCTAAGCCTTCAATAGCTTGGTAATTGAAACCATTATTGGCAGAAATAATTTCTCTAATTGCCGGATTTAACAAACCGCCACCCGATTGAATTAATGCCGGATCAAAGTCGTTGTTTGCGTTGTTAGAAGGCGTATTAGGTCCTTGATTAAAAAATCCGGGCGGTATCGGATTGATACCAACAATCTCAGAATCATCAAAACCGTTGAACTGAGCTTCACCCAAATCTTGTAAAGCGATGATATTTCTTAAATTATTTCCCTCCGGTGTCGTATTGATTCGGTTTTGTCTATTGGTTATCCAAACTTCAATACGAGTAATTTGGACACGGCTATCAATTAAAGGATAGTTTCGTAACGATGCGTCGTATCGGTTACGGAAATATTGCGAAAGGAAAAAGTGACGATCAGCATCGTAATCCAAAGCAAAAAGGTCAAACTCTTGAATAGTACCCCCGCCTTCGGCAGTTACGGCACGAGTTTGTGATTTTTGCTCAGAAAAAATACCGGTTATTGTAGTTTTTCCAAATTGTAGTTGTGCTTTAACCCCAAATAAACTTTGAGCACCCCGTATTAAAGTGTTGTTCAATGGCATACTTATGTTACCAATTTCTAATGCTTTGAGAATAGCATCTTCATCGGGAGCATATTCTAACTTTATTAAATTTTGAAAAGCATAAGTTGATTGAGTATCATATTGAGCATTCACATTGAGTCGCGTACCTACTTTCCCGGTTAAGCTCATATTAATCCTTTGATCAAAATCAAAAGTAGTATTCACCCGGTTTCTTGGTGAAAAAGAAGGATTATCTTGTTTGGTATATCTAACACCCAAGTCCATCTCTACAGAACCTCTGGGTTGTACATCAATAGTATTACTACCAAATATGGTTTCAAAAAAACCGGAATTCACATAATATCTAGGCAATAAGTCCTTTTTAGCCTCTTCGGATCCCGCTTTCTTACCTTCAATAGCATCTAATTTTTGCTTAAAATAAGCTCTCATAGACTCCCGCATTACTAACTCTTGATATTCTTTAGGCGTAAGTATTACGGGATAATTAATATTAAATTCTCCAAACTTACTATTGTAAATATATCTGTCTGTTACCGGGTCATAAGTATAAGCCGATACAATACTTGGAGGATTATTCAATTTGATT
>JANJWE010000270.1 GCA_024709705.1 Flavobacterium sp.
ATACCTGTTTGCCGTCTTTGATGTAAATGTTCAAATAAAAAACACCTTGATGTAAAGGCCACTTAGGTATAGTAAGTTGGGCTTCAAACTCGGTTTCAGATATCGAATACGGCTTTTGTAGGGTTTCGGTAGCACAATGAAACTGAGGTTCGTCTTCAATACTGTAAATTCCTATACCCAATTGCAACGGATTGGGATAATCACCTTTGGCTATTCGCACCCGAATTTGAACCGTTTCCCCGGATAAAAAAACCGATAACGGTTGGCCTTGAGTATCGGTTAAAGCTATAGACTGCACCCCAACACCATCCGAAGATTGCTGCCGTTGACTCGTATTAAAATCAAAAACTTGCTGTTTTGAGGCGGTATAAAATTGAATGCATTCCGCTATAGGTCCATCAAACGCCACACTCCCCTGCTCCATTACCAATCCCCGAGTACACAAACTTTTTACGGCTGCCATGTTGTGACTCACAAATAAAACGGTTCGTCCCTGGGTTCGGGAAATGTCTTGCATTTTTCCGATAGCCTTTTTCTGAAACTCAGCATCTCCCACAGCCAAAACTTCGTCTATAACTAAAATCTCAGGTTCCAAATGAGCCGCTACAGCAAAAGCCAAGCGAACGGTCATCCCACTACTGTAGCGTTTTACTGGAGTATCAATGTAGCGTTCACAACCCGAAAACGAAATAATCTCATCTATTTTCGAATGAATTTCCTTCTTGGTCATACCCAATATAGCACCATTCAAATATATATTCTCCCGCCCGGTCATTTCCGGATGAAATCCGGTACCGACTTCCAATAAAGACGCGATTCGACCACGAGCCCGAATGGTACCGGTAGTGGGCGAAGTAACACGGGACAATAGTTTTAATAAAGTTGACTTTCCGGCTCCATTTTTTCCAATAATACCCAAAACTTCTCCTTCTTGTACTTCAAAATTCACATCGCGTAAAGCCCAAACATAAGGACTGTTCCCTTTGGAACTGCGATCGTTTATTTCACCAATTTTCAAATAAGGATCTTCTTTCCCACGAACTTTATGCCACCATCGGTTCAAATCATGCTGCAAAGTTCCGGTACCAATCTTGCCCAAGCGGTATTGTTTTGAAAGTGCTGTAACTTGAAGTATGGGTTTGGTCATGAAGAATTACGTAAGGGTTAAAAATAACATTATTTTTTGAAATGGAAAACAAGAGGACTATAGCAAATCGAACACATTAATAGCACAACTACCACTCATTTAAACCACATCGATAAAGCTGCGTTCGGTTCGATTAAACAACAACAATCCAACTCCTGCAATCACCAAACCAAACAATCCCGAATAAAGTAACGAACCCCACAAAGGAGTAGCAGTACCCAAAAAGGCATACTTGAAAAAATCCAAAATTCCGGTCAACGGATTGAGGTATAATAAAAAATGATACTTCGGATTCAGTTGAGCCAAAACCAATGAGGTTGGATAAACAATAGGAGTAACATACATAAACAACGATATCCCAAAGGTGATAACAAAGTTCAAATCGCGATACTTAACCGTTAATGAAGATATAATCATGCCTAATCCCAAAGCAATAAGAGCAACATTTAACACCACTAAAGGCAAAAACAAAACCGCCCATTTCGGAGAAACCGATTCCCCTTGGTAGAGATAATAAAAAAGAACAGCAATAAAAAACACAAATTGTATCCCAAATTTAATCAAATTAGACAAGGCTACCTTCAATGGCATGATGATACGCGGAAAATAAACTTTACCAAAAATATTTTGATTTTGTGTAAAAGTCTCAGAGGTAGCTTTCAAACAATCCGAAAAATAAAACCAAACAATATTTCCGGCCAATACAAATAAAAAATACGGAATCCCATCGGAGGGAATTTGAGCTACCTTACTAAAAATAAAAAATTGAATAACAGAGGTTAACAAGGGTTGGATAATAAACCAAAGCGGCCCTAAAACAGTTTGCTTATAAAAAGTAATAACATCTCTTTTGACAAACAAAAGTAGCAAATCCCGATAGTGCCAAACTTCCCGAAAAGGAATTGAAAATAATGATTTTTTACCCGAAATTTCAAACAACCAACCGTCGTTTTGTTCCAATTGCATCTGATGATTTTTAATTTTCAAAAGTAACATTTTATTTAAAAACTCCACACAGAAAACAAGAGAAACTTCCAACACAATACCCCCTCTCCCCACTCCCAACTCCCAACTCCCTACTAAAAAAAAAGACCCCCAATCGCTTGGGGGCCTCTTCTATTCTAAAATAGGACGAGCCTATCGCTTAATCACACGTACGGTGCGGGTCTCTTCACCTTGAGTTACAATGGCATTGTAAACTCCCGATGGATAACGCTCACCTATTACGGTAGCCGACAATACATCTGCTCGCAATTCTTTAGTCTCCAATAAGCGTCCGGCCATATCGTAAACCGCTACAAATACCGGACTCGTACTGCTGGTCTTAACATCCAACACAAAGTGATCGGTAAACGGATTCGGATAAGCCACTACTTGGAATACCGATGCTACTGCCGTTGGCTCCTTAGTCTCTACCGTAACCACAGGCTCTTCTGCTCGGGCTACTCCTGGGGTAAGGATACTACAATCTTTTCCAGGGTAGTAAACGCCATACAACTCGGCATCTACCTGTACACTGTACTGGGTACCCGGTTGTAATCCACTAAACATCGATAAACTAAAAGTTCTAAACGGACGAATTATCGTTTGGGTATAACCCGGACGACTCAACGTATAACGGTAATTCGTTGCAAATGGAACTGCTACAGCAGTTATCGTTTGGGTCATACTGTTGATAACTAAAGAACTCTCTCCACATCCTACAAGACCCGTTTGAGGAGCTGCTGGGGTGAAGATACTACACTGTGTTCCATAGTCTGACCAAATCAATTCGCCATCCAACAACACTTGTACACGTACAGATACCAAATACTGAGTACCATAAGTCAAGGCCAAATTAGAAACACCTGGCAACGTAAAGTTATTGAACGAACGTGTTACATAACGGTAATCCGTTGGATTAGCTAGAGTAGATACTCTAAACTCATACTGTACCGCTGATACTACCGAATTACAACTGATACTCGAGGTTAACAAGGACAACGTGCTGCCACATTGTGCCGAAGTCAACTGAGTCGTTGGTATAGAAGGTGTAGTTACAATACAAGGACTACTAAAGATGGGCTGAACCTCTCCGTTAACTA
>JANJWE010000031.1 GCA_024709705.1 Flavobacterium sp.
GAAATCCCTATGTTGTTTATACTCCCTATTCGCGAAAATGGAAGGAAAAGTTTAAAACGATTCCCTTAGTTCATTACGAATCAGAAAAAAAATTAGCTAAAATTACAAACCACTCCTACCCTTTTTTGACTTTAAAAGAAATTGGCTTTGAACCTTCTCCTATTAAAGTGGTTCCATTCGATATTTCAGAAAAGTTAATTTCAAATTATGAAGCTACAAGAAATTTTCCTGCAATTAAGGGAACTTCGATGCTTGGTATTTATTTGCGATTTGGAGCGGTTTCCATCCGAAAAATGGTCGCAAAAGCGATTGAAAATAAAAACGAAACCTTTTGGAATGAATTGATTTGGCGGGAATTTTTTATGCAAATCCTTTGGCATTTTCCCCACACGGTAAACAAAAGTTTTAAAGAGAAATACGATGCCATTCGTTGGAACAATAACGAAACCGATTTTAAAAATTGGTGCGAAGGTAAAACCGGATACCCAATTGTAGATGCAGGTATGCGGGAATTGAATACAACCGGACACATGCACAATCGCGTTCGGATGATTGTCGCCAGTTTTTTATGCAAACATCTTTTAATCGATTGGCGTTGGGGCGAGGCTTATTTCGCTTTAAAGCTATTGGATTACGAACAAGCGAGTAATGTTGGAAATTGGCAATGGTCGGCCGGTTCAGGTGTTGATGCCGCACCTTATTTCAGAATTTTTAATCCGACAGAGCAAATCAAAAAGTTTGATAAAGATTGGAAATACATCAAAAAATGGGTGCCTGAAGTAGAAACTTCTGCGTATGCCAAACCCATTATAGACCATAAAGAAGCAAGAGAACGTTGTTTGAAAGTGTACAAAGAAGCCGTTGGATAAATAAATCAAAAAAATGAACATTGTTTGGTTCAAAAGAGATTTGCGATTATTCGATAACGAGGCTCTCTTTCGAGCTTTGGAATCGAATGAACCCACGCTTTTACTTTACATTTTTGAACCTTCATTATTAAATGACCATCATTACAGTCCACGCCATTTTGATTTTATCAAACAATCGTTAGAAGACCTTCAAAAGCAATTAAAATCTTATCAAACGGAAATTTTAATTATTGAAAATGAAGCGGTTAATGCCTTTGAAAAAATCAACCAAATTCAATCCATTTCCACACTTTTTTCTCATCAGGAAACCGGCATTAAACTCACTTTTGATCGAGATAAAGCCGTTTCAACTTTTTGTAAAAAAAACAATATCATTTGGAATGAATATATTACCAATGGTGTTAAACGCGGCTTATCCAACCGAAAAACGTGGCGTGATGACTGGGTCGAATTCATGGAATTTCCTCAATTTTCTTTTCAACCGAATACAAATGCTTTTATTTCAAAAGAAAAATTGGAGGTTTTCAAAGCTGTTTTCACAAACGTTTCTTTAGCTACTCCAAAAAACACTCCTTTTCAAAAAGGAGGCACCACAACCGGAACTCGCTATCTGAAATCTTTTTTAGAAGAACGAGTCGCCAATTACAGTAGGCACATTTCAAAACCGGAATTAGGACGACACAGTTGCAGTCGAATTTCACCCTACATAGCTTGGGGAAATTTATCCGTACGTCAAGTCATTCAGTTAAGCATGCAATTCAGGGCTCAAAAGAAAAACGTGCGACAAATTGATAACTTCACTTCTCGTTTGCGGTGGCAAGCCCATTTTATTCAAAAATTTGAAATGGAATGCCACATGGAATTTATAGCCGTGAACAAAGGCTATCGGAATCTGAAGCAAACGGTTATTCCGGAATACCATCAATCTTGGGTGGAAGGAAAAACAGGCGTTCCACTGGTGGATGCGTGCATGCGATGTTTGAATACAACCGGTTATTTGAATTTTAGGATGCGGGCTTTGGTGGTTTCTTTCTATACCCATCATTTGTTTCAACCTTGGCAAAATTGCAGTCCGCATTTGGCCAGACAATTTCTAGATTTTGAACCTGGCATTCATTATCCGCAAATTCAGATGCAAGCCGGAGTCACCGGAATCAACACGTTACGCGTTTATAATCCGGTGAAAAACTCCTATGAGCACGACCCGGACGGAGCTTTTATTCGGAAATGGGTACCGGAACTTGCCAAAATTCCAACCGAATTTATACATGAACCCTGGAAACTTACCCCAATCGAACAAATGCTGTATGATTTTGAAATAGGAGCCGATTATCCTTTTCCCATTGTGAATTTGGAAGAAGCTAGAAGATTTTCAAGTGATTTTTTCTGGTCGATGCGAAAAGAAAAAGAGGTCAAAAAAGATAGTTTTCGGATAATTGAAAAACATACCTTGCCGGATCGAGAGGCTCAATAATTTAGTGTTTTATAAAACGAATCTTCTCAAAACTCAATTCATTAAAATGCGATATAACTTTATCAGCTAATGAATAATCTTGAAGTTTAGAGTGAAAACTATCATAACCCACACAATAAATTCCGGCAGCTTTGGCAGCCATGATTCCGTTGGTGCTGTCTTCAATTACGATGCAATGTTCCACGGGGGTTTTTGCCAGTTCTGCAGCTTTTTGAAAAATAGCCGGATGTGGTTTTGATTTTGGAAAATCTTCACCTGAGACTTTATGGGTGAAATATTGATCCAAATCAAATCGGTTGAAAATGCGTTGAATTGTAACATTAGCGGATGACGAAGCCAAAATCAATTGCATGCCGTTTTGATGTAATTCTTGTATTAACGCTTCTACTCCATCCAATAAAAATAAATCTTCTTTTTGGTCAAAAGCGTCATTAAATAGATTGCGTTTTACTTCTACCAAATCCAATACTTCTTCCTTTAAACCATAAACAGTCTTGAGTCGTTCGTAAATATTTTTGGTAGAATTTCCGGTAAACGAAGCATACATTTCCGGCGAAACATCAATGTTTAATTGCTTAAAATGTTGTTGATAGGCAAAATGATGCACCGGTTCGGTGTCAACGATTACGCCATCCATGTCGAAAATTACGGTTTGTATCATTTTACAGGCTCTGAGGTTCTGAGGGACTAAGGTTCTTAGGTTTTTAGGTTCATTTTCTTCTTATTTAGATGCTTTCTCTACTCAGTACCTTAGTACCTTAGAGCCTTAGCACCTATTTCTTCAACAAATACTTCACCACCGTTTCGGCCGCATGTAAGCCAAACAAGCAGGGCATCCAACTGTTAGTTCCGTAAAATGATTTTTTAAAATTGGTTCCGTCGGTCATTTTTAAACTGGACTCGTCAGGCATTTCAGTGGAATATACCGCTTTGATACCGGAAGAAATGCCTTCTTTTTTCAAACGCTTGCGGATGTTTTTGGCTAGTGGACAATATTCGGTTTTACTGATGTCGCGTACTTTTACTTTGGAAGCTTCATATTTTCCACCGGCTCCCATGTTGCTAATGACTTTTACTTTTTTACGTTTAGCAGCAATCAATAAATTGAGTTTTGGCGTTATACTATCGATGCAATCCAAGACATAGTCAAAATCAGACGTTACCAATTCATAAGCCCTCTCCGGAGAGAGGAACTCTTGCAGGCGTGTTAGATTTAGTTCCGGATTAATGTCCATCAATCGATAGCCTACCACATGCACTTTGGGCATTCCAACAGTAGAATGTAAAGCAGGTAATTGTCGGTTGATATTCGTAATATCTACCGTATCGCCATCCACTATGGTCATGTTCCCCACGCCGGCACGAGCGAGAAACTCGGCTGCAAATGAGCCTACTCCACCAAGTCCAACGACCAAGACATTGGCGTTTTTTAAATTGTTTAATCCTTCTGTTTTAAATAAGAGCTCTGCTCGTTCTTGCCATTTAGCCATAATCGGTTGTCGGTTGTCGGTTGTCGGTTTTCATAAATTTCGTATAAAAACCTTTTCGAAATTTGTTTTAATAATCGACTTTATTTCTTCAATTTCACAATTTTTATAGTTTGCTGCTAGAGCATAAACTTCTTCCAGCGATTCTTCAATGGTATCCGTTTCGAGAAAAAATCTGTCGTTGGGCACCGATTGAAAAACGGTTTTTAACTCCAGATTTCGCACTAAATATTTCCCAAAGGAAAGATAAAATCCGTTATCCAAAAGCTGTTTTGCAGTTAGCTCATTTTTAGAAAATCCATGAATAATCATGGGAACTGAAACCTTCAGTTCCTTTTTGATTTGAATGATTTCTTGAAAAGCAGCAACGCAGTGCAAAACTAAGGGTTTTTGGTATTTTTCTGCTAATAAAATTTGGGCTTTGAATACTTTTTTTTGGGTTTCTAATGGAATTTCAATGCGTTTGTCGAGTCCACATTCGCCTAAAGCGAGGCAATTATTTAAAACTAATTTTTGTTCAATTATTTGTAAATCAGCATCTAATCTCTCTTCATTAATGTACCACGGATGAATTCCGATGGAATAAAATGGAATTTTATCCTCAAATTCCCATGGGTATTGATTGACTAATTCTAAGATATTCTCTTGTTTAGAAAAATTGTGTGTGTGGAGGTTGAAGAGTTTCATTGCTACTTTTTAAATTAAATAACCATATAAGTCATTTAAGTGTTACCATTTTTAATGATTAGAACAATATAAGTTAACTTAAGATTCCGATTATTTCTTAAACGCCTTCACCCCTGCTTTTATTTCCACTTTCAAATCGTTTTCTTCGGGAACAATCGGGCAAGAATACTTTTCATTATAGGCACAATAGGGATTATAGGCTTTATTGAAGTCAATCATCCAAATTTTTCCTTTTTGGATTTTGAGGTCGATGTAGCGGCCACCGCCATAACTTTCTACTCCGGAAGTATAATCAGTGAAAGGTAGAAACAAACTGTTTTTGTAACCCGGTTTTTTGGAAAATTCAACGTTTTGATAAACGTTTAATTGGCATGGAATTCCGTCGATTTCAAAATGGAGTTCGCCGTATTTAACATAAATTGGTTTTCTTGAAGTAGTCGTTTTCATTTCAAACGGTTTTTCCTTTTTGGTACGTTTGAAAGTTGCTATCACAAAATACTTATCACTTATTGGAAAAAATTCCAATGCTTGAAAAACAGCTAAATCTTTTTTCTTAAGCGGACTTTTAGCTGTATCCGCATAATGTTCATTCATTTTTTTTTGAAATTGAATGACCGAATCACGTTCAAATTGTTGTTGTGAAAAAGCGAATTGTGAAAGTAAGAAAAGAAAGAAAACTTTTTTCATGGTAGTTTTTTACAAAAATAGGGAATTACTTGGAAGATTTGAATGAAAAAATTTTCTTTTGAAATGTATAATGGCTGAAAATCCTAGCCCGGATAGTAGTGGAAAGCCTTTTGAAGGACACGACTATTTTTTGTTAAAATAGAAAAGCGACCAAAGGAAGCTCTTTCTATTTTTTACAAAAAAAGGAGTGAACAAAAAAGCTTGTAACGAATAGCCGGAATAGCTTCTAAAATATTTTAGTATTGTTTATTTATTTTGTGCCAAATACTCCCTTGACTTTGTACCTTTGTAGTTGTCAACTTTTACGGATGCTCACTACTGCTTTTTCGAGATACATCAATAATTTTCGTGGTTTTACGAGAGAAATTTGGATACTGACGATTATTACTTTTATTAATCGAGCAGGAACGATGGTATTGCCTTTTTTATCGAAATACTTGAAGGAAGACCTAGAATTCACGTATCAACAAGTAGGATGGATTATGGTCTGTTTCGGTTCCGGTTCGATGATTGGTTCATGGGTTGGTGGAAAGTTAGCGGATAAAATTGGGTTTTATAAAGTGATGATTTTTAGCCTTATGAGCACCGGTTTGTTGCTGTTTATCTTTCCTTTTATTACTGAGTTTTCGACACTTTGTATTGCTTGGTTTTTTGTGATGATTATTGCCGATATGTTTCGACCGGCCATGTTTGTATCACTGGGTGCTTATGCAAAACCTGAAAACAGGACAAGGGCTTTAACGTTAGTGCGATTAGCGGTTAATCTAGGTTTTGCCGCCGGTCCTGCTTTGGGAGGATTGATAATTATGAATATTGGTTATGCCGGATTATTTTATGTGGATGGCGGAACGTGCATCCTTGCGATTTCTATTTTTTGGCTTTTGGTAAAAGAAAAGAAAAAACCAATTAATGAACACATTGATACATTTGAAGAGTCAAGAAGATCGGTTTTCAAAGACCGTCCGTTTTGGGTTTTCTTGTTTGTGAGTTTTGTGACGGGGATGATTTTCTTTCAATTGTTTACGACTCTTCCCCTATATAATAATGAGCAATATGGTTTAACCGAATTTGAAATTGGATTGTTAATGACGTTGAATGGTTTTCTGGTTTTCCTTTTAGAAATGCCGATTGTGAGCTATTTTGAACGCAACAAAGTCGATAAAATGAAGATTGTTTTATTGGGTTCACTATGCATGGCTTTAGGATTTTATGCATTATTAATTAATATTTGGGCGGGAATTTTAGTAATCAACATTTTATTTTTAACGTTTGGCGAAATGTTTGCTTTTCCGTTTTCTAATTCTTTTGCTTTAAGTCGAGCTCCAAGAGGACATGAGGGTCGTTATATGGCCTTATACACCATGACCTTTAGTTTGGCACACATTGTCAGTTCTAAAATGGGTATGCAACTTATTGCGGTTTATGGTTATCAAGTCAATTGGTTAGTGATGGGAACTTGTGGAATGGTAGCTGTATTATGTTCAATTTGGGTGATAAAGATGGTAAAACAAGAATAAAAAAACGCACTACTAAGAGTGCGTTTGTATCAATTTAAATTTGATTATCCAATTTCAATCATTCGTTTGGGTTTGGGTAGAGCTTCTTCTCTTTTGGGGAGAGTAATGTGAAGTACTCCGTTTTCGTAAGTTGCATTAATATCGAATTCGTTCACAATTTCGGGCAAGGTGAAAGCTCGTTTAAAAGAAGAATAGCTAAATTCTTTTCGGGTATATTTTCCTTCTTTATCTTTTTCTTCATTTTCGGTACTCGCCTCAGAAGAAATGGTTAAAATATTATCATCTAATTCGATATTAAAATCCTCTTTTCTT
>JANJWE010000055.1 GCA_024709705.1 Flavobacterium sp.
GAAATCATACCACCAATTATATTGGCGGTTACACGCAAGTAGATTCAAAGTTGGACTTTACAGGAAAAACCCCCGCTACCGCACGAATCCCTTCGTGTGGTTCTAGCAAATAAAAAAAGTTTTTACTACATTTGAAATAAAGCAAAAACATGAGCAGGAACTATAAATTTTATAACCCAGAAGGTCTTTATTTTGTAAGTTTTACTCATGCTTTTTTATTTGTTTTTGGTATTCGTGCATCCGCTTCGCTCAAGTGCCGTAGTGGGTTGGCTAGATGTTTTCACAAGAAATGAATACAAAGATTTGGTTTTAGAAAGTTTGGAATTTTGTCAAAAAAACAAGGGAATGGAAATTCATGCTTGGTGTATAATGACCAGTCATATTCATTTAATTTTCAGAAGTAGTACTAATCAAAAGCCTGAACTTTTATTAGGAGATTTTAAAAGATTTACAAGTCGAAGCGTTATTAATGCTATTCAAGAAAATCCAAAAGAAAGTAGAAAAGAGTTTTTATTAGATTATTTTAAAAAAGAGGCAAAAAAAACGTCAAACACAACAAATTATCAGTTTTGGAGACATGATAATAAGCCAATTGAATTATGGAGTAATGAAGTAATTCAACAGAAAATAGAGTATATACATAATAATCCTGTTGAAGAAGGTTTCGTTTTTAGACCAGAAGATTATAAATACAGTAGTGCTCCAGATTATGCAGGCGAAAAGGGTTTGCTTGATGGGGTTTGTGTTTTTCAGTATTTTAAATTGTAAAGCCACACGAAGGGATTCGTGCGGCAGCGGGGGATTGAACAACAAAGTTGAAAAATCTAATAAGCATGGAGCTAAAGATAACCAATATGACAACAAAGAGGAAGCTAGAGTAATAACTGGTCCAGAACAAGTTACAGCTAGAGCAAACGGTGAAGTGCCACTCGTAGGCATTACTAGAAATGATCATAATGGACGTTATGTTATTACAAAATCTGCAACATCTAACATTGTTAATATACCACAAACTAAACAATGGATACAATCATATAATAATAGAGGATTCTTCCCAAGAGGTAAATACAAAACAAAATACTAATCCAAATTATGAAATCATTTTTATACACAACACTATGCTTATTTTTTTTAAGTTGTTCTAACAAGAATATTATTTTATCAAATGAATCAATAAAAATCTTTTATATGAGACCATACGTAATGACGCCTATTAGTTATTCATGCGAAATGATTAACAAAGAGGCATTAAAAGACGAAATACATTACAGAGAATTCAAAGATTCAACAATTATTAACAAGTTTATTGATATTTACAAAAGATATGAGGTTGAACCTGATCAAGATGAAAATATTAATACAAGGATAAGAGTAATAATTAAGACAAAAAAAATAAAAGACACTCTTTGTTTAGGTGAAAATTTCAACACATTTATTAATGGTAAAAAATACAAAGACAATAAAGAAATGTTAATATATATAAAAGAGATTATTGACTATGAGAATACACCTCGACCTAAACGAAGGTAGAGTAATGTTTCAAAGTTAGTGATGAACCAGCTACACATAGTGTTCAGAACAAATATCCCCCGCTACCGCACGACCCGAGCGTAGCGAACAGACGAAGTAATCCCTTCTTGTGGTTTTAATAAATAAAGAAAGTTTTTTTCTACATTTGAAATAAACCAAAAGTATGAGTAGAAATTATAAATTTACTTCGTCTTTTCGACTATCGTTTCGGGTCATAACCCAGAAGGACTTTATTTTGTAAGTTTTACATCGCACCGCAAAGTGTTTACAACAAATATCCTATGAAAAGCTCCTCAATCCCGAAAGCTTTCGGGACCCGACTTTGAGGTATACATACAACAACAGACGAGCTACTTAAAGGTTTCAAAACCCGTACGAAGTAAAGCTTTATAGATTTCCGGAGATTCAAAAAACAAAGGGATAGTAGGGTAATGTCTAGAATTTGGTGTACGTTTTCGTGTACGTTTTGTAAAAGTAGCAAAATCGCGGACATAAAAAAAAACGGATTAAGAACCTTAATCCGTTTCAATTCAAGACTTTAAATTTGTAGCGAGGACGGGATTTGAACCCGTGACCTTTGGGTTATGAATCCAACGCTCTAACCAACTGAGCTACCTCGCCTTTTTTTGCATTCCCCCTCTGGGTTAATGCGGGTGCAAAGATAGAAATAATACTAAATCTTCCAAATAGAAAACACTAAATTATTTTTATTTTTAGAAACCCTTTTTTTTTGACTTTTTATTCAATATATTTCCAAAAAATTTAGAATGGACACAAAAGTACGATACGAAATAGAGTTTCCTTTGAACTCTTCGCCGCAACTTCTTTACCAATACATTTCTACACCTTCCGGATTGTCGGAGTGGTTTGCCAATAATGTCAATTCAAGAGGAGAATTGTTCACATTCATCTGGGACGATTCGAAAGAACGTGCTCGCTTGGCCTCCAAAAAAACCGGAGAGCGTGTGAAGTTTAAATGGATAGACGATCAAGATAAAGACACCGATTATTTTTTTGAATTGCGAATCATGGAAGATGAAATAACAAAGGATGTTTCGTTGGTGGTTGTAGATTTTGCCTTTGAAGACGAGTTGGAAGAATCTAAGCTCCTATGGGAAAATCAAATTTCCGATTTAAAGCACGTTATCGGTTCGGTTTAATCTTGGAATAAACGTATATTTGCCCTGAAATTTCAGGGCTTTTTTTATGATAAATTGGAACGGAACACTGCAAGAACCTACAGAGGCTTTGGTTCATAATAGAGGTTTTTTATACGGCGATGCTGTATTTGAAACTTTAAAAGTGGTAGATGGTAAAATTCTTTATTGGGAAGATCATTATTTTCGGCTAATGGCTTCTATGCGATTGCTTCGTATGGTCATCCCCATGTCGTTTACTCTAGAATTTTTAGAACAAGAGGTGGTGCACGTTTTGGAGGCCAATAACCTCAAGTCATCGGCCCGTGTACGCCTTACCGTTTACCGTGAGGATGGCGGGTATTATACTCCGCAAACCCGAAACGTTGGGTATTTGCTCTCGGCCACGGCACTAGCTTCTCAAGCCTATGAATTGGCTACCGCACCTTATGAAGTTGAGTTGTACAAAGATTTTTATTTGCCCAAACATTTATTGAGTACCTTAAAGACAACCAATAAAATGATTTCGGTATTGGCGGGCATTTATGCTTCCGAAAACGGTTACCAATCGTGTTTGTTGCTCAATGAATCCAAGAATATAGTAGAAGGAATTTCTGGGAATGTATTTATGTTGTCCGGAAACCGCTTGGTGACACCTCCTGTAACAGAGGGCTGTTTGCAGGGCATTATGAGAAAACAAATTTTGAAGTTGGCCCCAAAAATAGAGCATTTGGAGGTTGTAGAGCAGGAGATTTCTCCGTTTGATTTACAAAAAGCAGATGAATTGTTTTTAACCAATGTGATTGTGGGGATACAGCCTATTACGCAATACCGTAAGAAATCTTATTCGCATACGGTGGCGGCACAATTGGTGGCTTTGCTCAATGCCAATTTAGTTTAACATCGGATTTTCCGGAGCGTTGGACCATATGAGGTAATCGCCTCCCAGTTCTTTAATTTGGTCTTTCCAAAAATCGGCAGAGGATTTTTTGAGAATGGTTTGTTTGTAAATATTTTCAATTAAAATCCAAGAGTTGGCGTTCATCTCTTGTTCGAGTTGGTGGGCATCCCAACCGGTATAGCCTAAGAAAAACCGAATGGAGTCTTTAGCAATCCGACCTTCGTTTATCAAATCTCGTGTGGTATCAAAATTACCGCCCCAATAAATACCATTGGAAATTTCAATACTATCCGGAATCAAGTCGGGAATGGTGTGAATAAAATACAAATTGTCTTGTTCAACTGGTCCGCCGTTGTAAATGGTAAACGAGGATTCGATTTCGGGAACCAAATCCATTAAGGTATAAGGTAAAGGTTTGTTGAGAATAAAACCTACAGAACCTTCGGTGTTGTGATCGGCCAGTAGAATTACAGATCTGTTAAAAGAAATATCGCCCAAAATGGAAGGTTCGGCGATAAGTAAATGACCTTTATTGATTTTTTCTGATATCATTTATGGGCAATTTTGAATAAATTTAACAAAATAGTTCCAAATAAACCAAATATTTTAACGTAAATGTGAAAAAAAAGTCTTCCTTTTTGAGGAAGACTTCTTTTATATGGTTGCAATCAGATTAGTTTACAGTACCTTCTAATTCAGCACCAGCTTTGAATTTTACTACGTTTTTAGCAGCAATTTTGATTGTCTTTCCAGTTTGTGGATTTCTACCGTCTCTTGCAGCTCTTTTAGATACTGACCAAGATCCAAAACCTACTAATGAAACTCTACCTCCTTTTTTCAAAGTAGCTCCTACGTTTCCTAAAAATGATTCTAAAGCTAATTTAGCAGCTGCTTTAGTAATTCCTGCATCTGCAGCGATAGCATCGATTAATTCTGATTTGTTCATAATAATAGTTATTAATTGTTGGTTAAACATAAAGTTAATTATAACAAATTTAATAGGATTTCCTTACCGAGCAAGCATTTTCACTAGTTTTCGTTGTTTTTGTTGATAACTTGCGTGTTTTTGTTGATAAGGACGCTAAAAAGTTGCTATTTATCGATGCTTTTTCAGTGTTTTCAATGCCTCAGACTACTTTTGTGTGTTCAGAAAAGGTCATTCCGTTGAGTAATTCGGCTGTCTTCATTTTCTTTTTACCTGGGAATTGCAATTCTTCAACGTTGAGGTATCCTTCTTTTACGGCTATTTTCATTTCTTTTTTGGTAGTACATACCGTTCCCGTTGTATGGCTATGTTGAAGCGGTTCCCATTGGGCTTTGTAAATTTTTACGCTCCATTCTTGGTTGCCGTCTTTAAATGTTGTCCAAGCGGTAGGGTAGGGTGAAAGTCCCCTGATTTGGTTATAGATTTGTTCTCCTGTGGCATTCCAATCGATTTTACAATTGTCCTTGTGGAGTTTGTGTGCCATTTTGAGTGAACCGGTTTCTTTTTGTTTTTGAGGAAGGGCTTTTTGGGTTTCAATCAAGTGCAGGGTCTCCACGACGGCCTCTTGCCCTAAGGTCATGAGTTTGTCACGCAATTCACCTGCTGTTTCATTGGGTTCTATTGAAGTTTCCTTGGCTAATATAATGGCACCGGTATCAATGTGTTCGTCAATAAAAAAGGTAGTTACACCGGTTCGGGTTTCTCCATTGATGATAGCCCAGTTTATGGGAGCTGCACCCCGGTATTGAGGCAATAGCGATGCATGTAAATTGAAGGTTCCCCATTGGGGCATTTTCCAAACGG
>JANJWE010000061.1 GCA_024709705.1 Flavobacterium sp.
AATCGGAATTTTTGCTAAAGGGAAATACGATCGTTTTGAATACCGCTTGAGTTTGAATAAACCTTTTGCAACCAATCAAATCCCTGTTGATGTGAGTGATGCTGATTTGGCAAGAGCCGTAGATAACAATCACAATGCCAAGTGGTCTAAGGCTGGGTATTTTGAATACCAATTTTTTGATAAAGAATCTAATTTTCTTCCTTTTAAAGTTGGGAGTTATTTGGGAACCAAAAAAATGTTCAATTTAGGAGACGGTTTTTACACGGCACCAAGCTCTACTAAATCTCTAGTTAATGGAGTTGAAAAAAGGCATGCAACCAATTTATTTGCCGGAGATGTTTTTGTAGACATGCCCATTGGAAATAAAGAGAAAAAAATGGCTGTTACGGGGTATAGTGTTTTTTATTCGTATGATTTTGGACCCAATTACTTGAGAAATATCGGAATTATGAATGAAGGTGTAGCCGACCCCACTTTTACCGGTGGAAGAGCTTTGGCCGGACCCGGAAATATGCAACCTATGATAGGAACGGGATCGATTTGGTATACTCAAGCCGGTGTTTTATTACCTAATAAAAATGAAAAGCCTAAAGTGAGAATACAGCCATTTGCTGCATACACTTACAAAAATTTTGAGGCTTTAGATAAACCCAGTAATCAATTTGATTTGGGCACTAATTTTTTCCTAGATGGGCATCATGCTAAAATTACAGCACAATATTCAAACAGACCGGTTTACACTGCTGTTGATAAAATTGATTCCTACAAAGGTGAATTCTTATTACAATTACAAATTTATTTATAAACTTAAACGAACTAATTATGAGCAATCAAGCAAATGCTACAGCCTATTGGAAAGAGAATTTAAAGTATCTTCTCATTCTGTTATCAATTTGGTTTTTGGTATCCTACGGAGCCGGAATTTTATTTAAAGATGCATTAGATGCAATCAAAATAGGTGGTTTTCCACTCGGATTTTGGTTTGCACAGCAAGGATCAATTTATGTTTTTGTGGTTTTGATTTTTGTCTATGTACGACTAATGAACAAATTGGATAAAAAATACGGATACAACGAAGAGTAGTTTTCGGATGTCAGTTATCAGTTTACTGTAAAATATTAAATATTTAACTAACTCAGCTGCTCAGTATCTTAGTACTAAGCATCTCTAAAAAATAAACAAAATGGATGTACAAATTTGGACATATATTATCGTAGGGATCACATTTGCTCTCTACATCGGAATTGCAATCTGGTCTCGTGCCGGATCAACTAAAGAATTTTATGTTGCAGGTGGAGGTGTTTCTCCTTTGGCTAACGGAATGGCTACTGCCGCAGATTGGATGTCGGCTGCTTCTTTTATTTCTATGGCGGGAATTATTTCTTTTGCCGGATACGATGGTGCGGTTTACCTCATGGGTTGGACCGGTGGTTATGTTTTATTAGCTTTATTATTGGCTCCTTATCTAAGAAAATTCGGGAAATTTACAGTGCCGGATTTTATCGGGGATCGTTATTATTCCAAAACAGCTCGATCTGTTGCCGTTTTTTGTGCGTTAATTGTATCGTTTACCTATGTAGCCGGACAAATGCGTGGAGTAGGGGTGGTTTTCTCCAGATTCTTAGAGGTAGATATTAATACCGGTGTAATCATTGGTATGATAATCGTATTATTCTACGCGGTTTTAGGTGGAATGAAAGGAATTACCTATACACAAGTAGCTCAATATTGTGTGTTGATATTTGCCTTTATGGTTCCGGCTATTTTTATTTCCATTCAAATGACGGGTAATGCTATTCCACAACTAGGTATGGGCGGAACTATTGCTGACGGTTCAGGAACGTATTTATTGGATAAATTAAACGGATTGCAAACAGAATTAGGTTTTGATGAATATACCAATGGTTCAAAATCGATGATTGATGTTTTTGCTATAACATTAGCCTTAATGGTTGGAACTGCCGGATTACCTCACGTAATTGTTCGTTTTTTCACCGTTAAAAAAGTACGTGATGCACGTAAGTCAGCGGGTTGGGCTTTGTTGTTGATCGCTATTCTTTATACTACTGCTCCGGCTGTTGCTGTTTTTGCAAAAGCTAATTTAATAGAAACTGTTAGCAACAAAGATTATTCAGCAATGCCACAATGGTTTGTGAATTGGGAAAAAACGGGATTGTTAACGTTTGAAGACAAAAATGCTGATGGAAAAATTCAATATGTGGCGGATAAAGAATCCAACGAATTAAAAATTGATAATGATATCATGGTTTTAGCTAATCCGGAGATTGCGAATTTGCCAAACTGGGTAATTGCTTTAGTAGCTGCCGGGGCTTTAGCAGCTGCACTTTCAACAGCAGCCGGATTATTATTGGTAATTTCTTCATCGGTATCACACGATTTGATTAAAAAAATGATTAATCCGGGAATTTCCGAAAAAGGAGAGCTTTGGGCTGCTCGTTTGTCTGCTGCAGTTGCCGTTTGTATTGCCGGATATTTTGGAATTAATCCACCGGGATTTGTGGCTGCCGTAGTGGCTTTAGCGTTTGGATTAGCTGCAGCATCTTTTTTCCCGGCTATTATTTTAGGTATTTTCTATAAGAAAATGAACAAAGAGGGAGCCATTAGTGGAATGGTTGTAGGTTTGTTGCTAATGCTATTCTACATGTTGAAATTCAAATTTGGAATTTTTGATGGAGGTAAAGAAATGGTTGATTCCTTAAAACCGGATTGGTGGTTTGGTATTTCACCGGAAGGATTTGGTACTGTAGCCATGATAGTAAACTTTGTAGTAGCTTTAGTAGTGAATAAATTCACGGCCGAACCTCCTCATGACGTTCAAGAAATTGTTGAAAATATTAGAATTCCATCAGGTGCTGGCGAAGCAACCGGACATTAATAAAAGTAAATTTTAAAAACTTACTCTGTTCTTGGATTTCGAGAACAGAGTTTGTACTTTTAATTTACAAATTAATTCAAATGAAAAAAAGACATATTCAAAAGTTTGTGGTTTTAGGAATCGGATTGTGGCTCTTGTTCAATATTCCATTTATACTGCTTAATAATGAAGCTACTTCATTCTTGGGAATTCCCATTTTTTATGTGTACTTATTTTCGGTTTGGATTTTAGGTATTTTAATTAGTTTTTTTATTATAACCAAATACAATGAATAGTATCGGATTATTAGTTATTGTCTTAATCTATCTGGGGTTCTTGTTTTTAATAGCCCAATGGGCCGAAAAAAACCGAAATTCCAAATGGACTAATAACCCGTATGTCTATTCGTTGTCACTAGCAGTATATTGTACCGCATGGACGTATTATGGAAGTATTGGAGTAGCTGCTGATTCGGGTTTAAATTACTTACCCATTTACATTGGTCCTGTAATTGCTTTTCCTTTTTGGATCTTAATTTTAAAGAAAATCATCCGCATTTCAAGAGTAAATAAGATTGCAAGTATTGCCGATTTTATATCATTGCGATATGGAAACAGTCGCTTTTTAGGAGCCATGGTTACCGTAATTGCACTTTTGGCTATCATTCCTTATATTGGTTTGCAATTAAAAGCTATTTCGGAAACCTTTCACGTGGTATCAAAATCTCAAGAAAGTTCTAATATTTTTTGGGATACCTCTACTTATGTAGCTTTAATTTTAGCCTTATTTGCTTCCTATTACGGAACGCGTTATGTAGATGCTTCCGAAAAAAGAAAAGGGATGGTTACTGCGGTCGCGTTTTTATATTTAATAAAAATATTTTTTTTTATTTTATTTTT
>JANJWE010000121.1 GCA_024709705.1 Flavobacterium sp.
TAGAGGTGCAGAAAATACGGCTTACATTGCCATGAAGTTTTTACGCTTGTCTAAAGACAGTTATTTAGAATACCAAGCTACCAATTTAATTGGACTTTGTTTAAACGAACTCAAAGATTATGAAACGGCTATTCAGTTTCACAACAAAGCATTGGCTATTGTAGAACGAAACGATATTCCGGAATATTACCAAAGAAAAGCGAGTTCGCTTAACAACTTAGGATTGGTGTATAAAAACATTGATAATTACCCATTAGCTATTAAAAACTTTTCTTTAGCCCTAAAAGAGCCTTATTTAAAAGCAGATGATCCTTTTCTGTATGCCATGGCAGTAGATAATCTTGCACATTCAAAACTGAAGTATAAAGATTTCAATGAGCTTCCCGAACTTTTCTATGAATCTTTAAAAATTAGAGATAGTTTGAAAGCTACAACCGGGATTATTATCAATAAAATTCATCTTTCCGAGTATTATGAAGCTATCGGCACGAAAGATAGTTCTTTAAAATTTGCTCAAGATGCCCATCGACTGGCTTTGGAGTCAAGAAGTTTAGGGCATCAGCTGTTGACTTTGAAGCAATTAGGAAATGTTGAAACCGAAAAAAGTAATTTGTATACCAAGCAATATATTGATTTAAGCGATAGTTTATTGCAAGAAGAACGTAAAGTAAGCGAAAAGTTTGCCCGAATAGAGTTTGAAACCGATGAATTCAAAAGACAAAAAGAGCAATTGGCCATTCAGAATAGAAATATCATTTTATTTGCTTTATTAGCTGTTTTTATTGTTGTTCTCCTTTATATAATTAGAGATCAAAGAAATAGAAATGCTCAGTTTAGGTTGCGTGAAGCCCAACAAAGAGCTAATGAAGAGATTTACAACCTAATGCTAAGTCAGCAAAAAAGACTAGACGAAGTAATTCAAAAAGAAAAACAACGTATTGGTCAAGAGTTACACGATGGGGTTTTAGGTAGATTATTTGGTGCCCGATTAAATTTGGATAGTTTAAATCGGAAAAACGATGACAAGGCTATAGAAGGTAGAGATCATTACATATCCGAATTAAAAAATATAGAACAAGATATCCGAGAAATATCGCATGAATTGAACCGTGAAAAATTTGCATTGGTTAATAATTTTGTAGCCATTATTACCAATTTGTTAGAAGAACAACGCAATATCAAAGAAGAGTTGAATTTAATTTATAAAATTGACCCTTCTATAAAATGGGACAGAATTGCCAATGATGTAAAAATTAATCTCTACAGAATTGTTCAAGAGTCTTTGCAAAACATCAATAAATATGCGGCAGCCAAAAATGTATCAATCAATCTTTTAAAAGACGCAGATAACCTCCATCTTTCAATTATAGACGACGGAGTTGGGTTTGATGTATCTAAAAAAAGTAAAGGAATTGGTCTCAAAAATATTGAATCCAGAGTTCAAGCGTGTAAAGGAATTTTTGAAATAAAATCAAAAAAAGGTGCCGGTACCCGAATTATAGTTGACATTCCAATCACAAAATAAGATTGCAACCAATAAAATTTTATTAAATAGAAATTTTAATCTGAAAAATCTATTTTCTTGTTATATTTGAATGTTAATCCACTTTTTAGCTTGAATCATGACAAAAAACTACCAAATTATTATTGTTGACGACCACCCTTTTATTATTGAGGCCTACAAAAACGCACTTAAAAGTTACAGTGCCAATAATTTTGAATACAGTACGACTCAAGCTAATAATTGCAAATCAGCCTATGAAACGATAACATCAGCAGTACAACCTTTTGATATTGCGTTTTTAGATATTAGCATGCCGCCCTACGAAGAAAAAAACATAATGTCAGGTGAAGATTTGGCCAAATTGCTTCGTAAAAACATGCCCGATTGTAAAATTATTTTACTTACAATGCATACAGAGCTTATCAAGATTAATAACATTATTAAAGAAATTAACCCTAATGGATTAATTATAAAAAATGATTTAACTTTTGACGAACTTCTGTTAGCTTTCGATAAAATCCTGAATAATGATAACTACTATAGTCAAACCGTTGTCAAATTTGTAAGCCAATCGCAGTATGAAAATTTACAAGTTGACGAATTTGACAAACAGATTTTATATCACCTTTCCAAAGGAATCAAAACAAAAGACCTTCCAAGTTATGTGCCTTTATCTTTGAGTGCAATCGAAAAAAGGAAATTAAATTTAAAGGAAATCTTGAACGTTAAAGGCAGCAGTGACGTAGAATTGATAACTGAAGCAAAAAACAAAGGATTGCTATAGCGAAAATTGGTATAAAACCGTAATTAAAAATACGGCAAACCGTAACTAATTATTTGAAAATCAAAAATATATTTGTATCGAGTTAGTTTATCAGCTTTATTTAAGCTAAAGAGGTACAGGAATACGTTTCAATTTTTAAATTCAATTTTAAATCTTGAAAAAAAGGGTAAATTTAAAAGCAACAATTTTAATTGTTGCTTTTTTTATTACGGTTTGCCGTAACCAAAAAAACGGGAAACCGTAAACAGATATGCGTTTAACCGTATATAACTTTTAGGGTACTGAACCTATCTTTACATCATCAATAAAGTTCTTTTTGAATATAGAAAATTGACCCTAAGACCGTGTGATGTAGCTTGAAAATACCACCCTTTTGCCCCACAAAAGATTAACCTACAAAAGCTACTTTAAAAAATTAAAAAGCGATAGCCCCAACTATCGCTTTTATTTTTTAATCCGCTAAGGCATTCCAGCCTCTGGCTTTAAGTTCTATTTTTTGATTGGCTCTTGTGATTAAATGTTTCCCTTCACTTTCTTTAGCCATGTGTCCAATTACGGTTAAGTTGGGATTCCCTTTGATTTTATCGTAGTCTTCCAAAGCAATGGTAAACAATAATTCGTAATCTTCGCCACCGTTTATCGCTACCGTTGTGCTGTCAATATTGAATTCTTCACAAACCGAAATCAACTGTGGATCTAATGGCAGTTTTTCTTCGTATATTGTACAACCTACGTTAGATTGCTTGCATAAATGCATGATTTCTGAGGAAAGTCCGTCAGAAATATCAATCATCGAAGTGGGTTTTACTTCCAGTTTTTCGAGTATTTCTTTGATGTCTTTTCGAGCTTCGGGCTTTAATTGACGTTCGATTAAATAGGTATAATTATCCAAATCCGGTTGGTTGTTGGGATTCACTTGGAATACTTGTTTTTCACGTTCCAATACTTGCAAACCCATATACGCCGCACCAATATCTCCGGTAACTACCAACAAATCGTTTGCTGCAGCTCCGCTTCGATACACAATATCTTCTACATTCGCTTCGCCCAATGCGGTAATGGAAATAATTAATCCTTTTTGAGACGAAGTGGTGTCGCCACCAACTACATCCACTTTATAAAATTGAGATGCAAGGGTAATTCCGGCAAATAATTCTTCCAACGCTTCGAGTGGAAATCGATTGGAAACCGCAATGGAAACCGTGATTTGAGTAGGCGTTGCATTCATGGCACAAATGTCGGATACATTCGCCACCACAGCTTTGTAGCCCAAATGTTTTAAAGGCATATACGCCAAATCAAAATGCACTCCTTCGATTAATAAATCGGTAGAAACAACGGTTTTTTTATCCTTGAAATCCAAAACAGCAGCATCGTCGCCAATGCCTTTTAAGGTAGAAGGTTGGTTGATTTCAAAATGCTTCGTTAAATGGTCAATTAAACCAAATTCGCCCAATTGAGCAATGGAGGTGCGTTGAGGTGCTTTTTCTTCTAACATAGTGTTTTATTGAGGGGCAAAGGTAGGAAGAATTTGGGAATCAACATAGCCTACGGTTTCAACTGTGGCTCAACAAAAAACCCAACAACACTCGTCATTGGGTTCTCGATATTATTGTCCTCAGCACCTTCTCTAATCATTCAACTTCAACACCGCCATAAACGCCTCTTGCGGAATCTCTACATTCCCCACTTGACGCATTCTCTTTTTCCCTTTTTTCTGTTTTTCCAACAGTTTTCGTTTACGGGAAATATCTCCTCCGTAACACTTCGCCGTTACGTCTTTACGCAAGGCTTTTATCGTTTCACGAGCAATGATTTTGGCACCAATAGCGGCTTGAATCGGAATATCAAACTGTTGTCTCGGAATCAATTCACGCAGTTTTTCACACATTTTCTTACCAATATTATACGCATTGTCTTCGTGAATCAAAGCTGATAAAGCATCTACTTGATTGGCGTTTAACAATACATCTAATTTTACCAATTTCGAAGCACGCATCCCGATTGGGTGGTAATCAAACGAAGCATATCCTTTGGAAACTGTTTTCAAACGATCATAAAAATCAAATACAATTTCTGCCAACGGCATATCAAAATTCAACTCCACTCGTTCTGTGGTTAAATAAGTTTGATTGGTAATGATTCCTCTTTTTTCGATACACAAACTCATCACATTCCCCACAAAATCCGATTTCGTGATGATAGTAGCTTTGATAAACGGTTCTTCTACACGATCTAATTTAGACGGTTCCGGCAAGTCGGATGGATTGTTTACCACAATTGCCGTATCCGGTTCTTTTTTGGTGTAAGCCAAATACGAAACGTTAGGAACCGTGGTAATTACCGTCATATCGAATTCTCGCTCCAAACGTTCCTGAATAATCTCCAAATGCAACATGCCCAGGAATCCACAACGGAAACCAAAACCAAGAGCAGCCGAGCTTTCAGGAGCAAAAACCAACGAAGCATCGTTTAATTGCAATTTCTCCATCGAAGCTCTCAAGTCTTCAAAATCTTCGGTATCTACCGGATAAATTCCGGCAAAAACCATCGGTTTTACGTTTTCAAAACCAGTAATCATATTGGTCGTTGGGTTTTTGGCATCGGTAATCGTGTCACCCACTTTTACCTCTTTGGCTTCCTTAATTCCGGAAATCAAATAGCCTACATCACCCGTAGAAATCACGTCTTTTGGAACCTGATTCAACTTCAACGTACCCACTTCATCGGCAAAATATTCTTTGCCGGTGGCCATAAATTTAATTTTTTGACCTTTACGAATCTCGCCGTTTTTCACTCGGAAAATAACTTCAATACCACGAAACGGATTGTAATGCGAGTCAAAAATCAACGCCTGCAACGGTTCTTCTTTTTCCCCTTTTGGTGGCGGAATTTTATCAATAATCGCAGCCAAAATATTCTCCACACCAAAACCGGTTTTACCCGAAGCGTGAATAATATCTTCTAAATCACAGCCTAATAAATCTATAATATCATCGCTCACTTCTTCTGGATTGGCACTTGGCAAATCCACTTTGTTCAACACCGGAATAATTTCCAAGTCGTTTTCCAAAGCCAAATATAAATTGGAAATCGTTTGAGCCTGAATACTTTGAGCCGCATCCACAATCAACAAAGCCCCTTCACAAGCGGCAATCGAACGGGAAACTTCATACGAAAAATCCACGTGACCGGGCGTGTCAATCAAATTCAATATATATTTCTCGCCTTTGTATGTATATTCCATCTGAATCGCGTGACTCTTAATCGTAATCCCACGTTCACGTTCCAAATCCATGTTATCCAGCAACTGTGCCTTTTCCTCACGAGCCGTAACAGTCTGAGTAGCACTCAGCAATCGGTCGGCTAGCGTACTTTTTCCGTGGTCAATGTGAGCAATAATGCAAAAATTTCGTATGTTCTTCATCTTCGTTTAATTCAATTTTTTTTGGCGTTTTTTGGGCGTTCCCCAAGGGTCGGGCTGTCCGCTATATCTTTTGTTCCGTAAACCCCACAAAAGGATGCCGCTCCCATCCCTAACGCAAACCCTGCTCCTAAGAGAATTGTGTGCAAATATAAAGCAAAGTTTTGGATTTTAAAGGGGTTAAACTTGAGAGGTATTGAAAACCTGTCAGGTTTAGATTTATCCCATTTTGCAAACCCCACCCGATTCCCTATCTTTGCAAAAAAAATACAATGCCAACAATCGGAAATATCGTTTTACCCGACTTTCCCTTACTTCTTGCACCCATGGAAGATGTGAGCGATCCACCGTTTCGTCGTTTATGTAAATTGCACGGTGCCGATTTGATGTATTCTGAATTTATTTCCTCCGAAGGGTTGATTCGCGATGCGATGAAAAGCAAACAAAAATTGGATATTTTTGATTATGAACGCCCTGTTGGGATTCAAATTTTTGGTGGCGATGAAGAAGCAATGGAAATGTCTTCCCGCATTGTTGATGCGGTGCAACCCGATTTAGTGGATATTAATTTTGGTTGTCCAGTTAAGAAAGTGGTGTGCAAAGGTGCCGGTGCCGGCGTTTTAAAAGATGTCGATTTGATGGTGCGTTTAACCAAAGCCGTGATTAAAGGAACCAATCTTCCGGTAACGGTAAAAACCCGTTTAGGTTGGGATGAAAACTCTATCAACATTGATGAGGTTGCCGAACGGTTACAAGATATTGGGGTGCAGGCTTTAACCATTCATGCCCGAACGCGTGCACAGATGTACAAAGGTCATTCGGATTGGTCACATATTGCTCGTGTAAAAAACAATCCGAGAATTACGATGCCCATTTTTGGTAACGGCGACATAGATTCGCCTGAAAAAGCCTTGGAATACAAAAACAAATACGGTATCGATGGAATCATGATTGGCCGAGCTGCCATTGGGTATCCGTGGATTTTTAACGAAATCAAACACTTCTTCAATACCAGAGAACATTTACCGGAACCTTCCATGAAAGATCGTATTGAAGCCGCCCGAAATCACCTCATTTGGTCCATGGAATGGAAAGGAGAACGCGTCGGTATTTTTGAAATGCGTCGCCACTACACCAACTATTTCAAAGGCATTCACGGATTTAAAGACTACAAACAAAAATTGGTTACTACCGATGGAGCCATGGCTTTAATGGATGTTTTTGAGGAAATTGCACAGGTGTATGCCGATTATCAAATAGTCAAAACTTAGTTTTCTAAAAGTTTTTTATTTACACGACTGCTGGCAATCCATGAAGCCGAAAACCCCAAAACCGTAATTGTGCCAATCACAATGAGCACATTAAAAAAGGAGAACCGAACCGGATAAGCCATACTTTGATTGATCATTATGAATCCAAATTCTTGTTGGAGAAGGGTGACAAGAATTCCTAATATTAAACCGATAATACTTCCCAAAAAACAAATTAAAAAACCTTGAAAGAGAAAAATTTTTCTCAAATCTTTAAGCGGCGAACCCAAATTGTATAATGTTTTTAAATTGGGTTTCTTTTCAATTATAATCATGATTATAGCTCCTATCAAGGTAAATAAAGTAACGGCTATTACTAATGTAAAGATGAGGTATAAAATTAAATTTTCGGTATTGAGCATTCTGTAGAGTGATTCATTGAGTTGAGACCGGTTTTTCAAAGTTACTTTTGAATCCAAAATTTGAGTGATTTGATTTACCACCTCAATTTCATTTGCACCCGATTTCAGCTTAAATTCGATGCCTGAAATTTCATTTGTGTTGTAGTTTAATAGTTCTTGAACTAAATCCAAATTAGCAAAAACATATTTTTGATTCATTTCATCTGTGCTAAAGTAAAATCCAACGGGTATTAACCCTAATTTAGTAAATGCTTGATGGGGTGAATCAATAGTTCCTTTGCCCGGTTTAGGAACCAAAACCTCAAAGGGATTGACCAAGTCAAACAATCCTAATGATAATTTTTGTCCGATACCAATTCCAATTACCGCTTGATCTGTTTCGGGCTCGAGCCACTGCCCTTGAAAAATGGTTTTTTCAATTTGATTTACTTTGTAAAATACGGAATCAACCCCTTTAATATAAGCCAATTGGTCTTTTCCGTTAAAGGTGAATAAGGCTCTTTCTTCAATGATTTTACTGTAATATTCAATTCCGGGAACTTGGTCCAATTGCTTTTCTGTTTCAGGATTGATTGTTATTTTTTTTCCGGTTTTTACAAAAGCTTTTAAATCCGGGTCAAAGTCATTAGAGAACGAAAGGCTAAAATCTTTTAATCCACTAAAAACAGATAAAACGACAAACAAAGCCATAGTGCCGGCCACAATACCTATTCCGGATATCCAAGTAATACTATTTATGGCAGAGTTTTTACTGCCACTATACACATATCGTTTGGCTATAAAAAACGGAAATTTCACGCTAGGATTTTTTTCTTTTATCCAGAAGTTCGGGTCGTGCTATTGGATTTTCTTCTCCGGAAAGAGCTTTGTCAATTTTTTCAATATATTCCAAAGAATCATCTATATAAAAGGATAAGTTGGGTACTTTTCGGAGTTGAAGTTTTACACGTTGCGATAAATCATGCTTTATTAAAGGTGTATTTGATTTAATAGCGGTCAAAATTTCCGGCCCTTTTTCGGGTGGGAAAATACTCAAGTACACTTTTGCAATAGATAAATCGGTGGTTACAGATACTTTTGAAACGGAAATAATCAAGTTGGTAATTCCGTTTTTACGCACTTCTCCTTGCAAAATATCAACCAAATCATTTTGCAAAACGGTTCCTATTTTCTTTTGTCTATTTGTTTCCATGTTGCAAAAGTACAGTTTTTTGTGCGAATTTGAATTGTAAATGATTTGCAAACAACTATTTTATCGAATCTTTAGGATTGCGTTCGAAAATTTATAAATGGTAACTTCTTATCTTTGCACAAATATTTTTAGTTATGAAATTCAACACCAAAGTGATACATGGCAACCAACACCATGACCCAAGTACGGGTGCGGTAATGCCTCCGGTTTACAATACCTCAACTTTTGCTCAAAAAAGTCCGGGCGTTCCTATCAATCATTACGAATACAGTAGAGCTGCCAATCCAACTCGTCAAGCATTAGAAGATGCCTTGGCCAGTATTGAAAATGGCGTTCGAGGTTTAGCTTTTTCATCCGGTTTAGCGGCTACAGATTCGGTTTTAAAATTGTTAAAGCCCGGCGATGAAGTAATCGCAATGGATGATTTATATGGCGGAACATACAGAATGTTCTCTCGTATTTATCAAGATTTTGGCATCAAATTCCATTTTGTGGATATGAATAATTTGGATAAATTCCAATCTTTAATCAATGCCAATACCAAATTGGTTTGGGTAGAAACACCTACTAATCCGTTAATGAAATTGGCAGATATTGCTGCAATTGCTAAAATTACAAATGAGAAGAAATTGTTATTTGCAGTTGATAATACCTTTGCCACACCTTATCTTCAAAAGCCATTGGATCTAGGGGCAGATATTGTGATGCACTCCGCAACCAAATATTTA